>NZ_CAXTGZ010000553.1:0-3996 GCF_964243625.1 uncultured Caballeronia sp. | reverse complement strand
TGCTTGATATTTCAAGGATTAGAATCATTGGTGGGCCTGGAGGATAGACGTCCAGGATGTTGATGCAGACTCTGCCGGCACCTTTCCATGTCAGGCGAGCACTTGGCTCTGCAAAGGAGGCGGTAATGAGAGATGGTGGCCTGTTCAGGAACCCATGGTGGATCGTCGTCGGATCGTTTTTCGGGTTGATGGTAGCCAATATCACGATTTACCAGTTCGCTTTCTCGGTGCTAAACAAGCCGATTTCTGTTGAATTCGGGTGGAACCGCACTATGGCGTCGTCTGCCGTCCTCAGCGCGTCGTTCTTCTCTGCCATTGCGACGCCGGTGGTTGGCTAACTGATCGACAGGAACGGCGTGAAGCGTGTGACGTTGGTGTTCATCGCATTGTTCGGCATGTACATCATGGCGATGTCCTTGACACCGAACTCTTATGTGCGGTACTTGCTGCTGTTTTCGGTGCTTGGGGCGTTCAGCGCGGGGCAGGCGCCACTGCCGTATGCAAAAGCGATATCTGCTGCCTTCGACGCGAAACGCGGCCTCGCGTTAGGCATTGCCATGACAGGAGTTGGAGTCGGCACGGCCCTGATGCCAGGCTTGCGCAGCACTTCAACGATTTAAGCGGCTGGCGTGACGCCTTTGTGTGGATGGGCGCAACTGTTCTCGTCATTGCGATGCCGGCGGCAGCGCTATTTCTTCCGGACACCGCCCCGTCGCGCCACGGCGCTGAGATCGCAGATCTACCGGGGCTGACGGCATCTCAGGCTATTAAATAAAAGCCAAACCTTTTGGCTGCTCGCCGGCGTAGTGGTAGGCATTCCACTGGTGGCGAATGGCGTGGTGGCGCCACCTCGTGCCGTTGCTCACCGACAGAGGGATTCAGCCTAGTCGGGCCGTCAACGTCTTTCCCATATTTCGAGAGATCATGGGTGACGTAACGATTGGCGCACCGTCGCCCAATCATGCGGTACCCCAGTGGCGCGTGGAAGACTCACCTTCGGTGATGGACCGCCAAGGCATCACGAGCGCCGTGGTGTGGGCCTTGCCGGCATGGATGAAGGATATGGACAAGACGCGACGTCTGGCCCGGGCGTGCAACGACTATGCGGCGCAAATGGTCACCGACCATCCATCGCGCTTTGGCACATTTTCTTGCCTGCCGGTGCCTGACGCAGCGGCCTCGGTGCGTGAGATCCATTATGCGGTCGATGTTCTGAAGTTGGATGGCACTGGTTTGATGACGAATTACGGCGATCAATACTTGGGCGATCCCGGTTTTTCCCCGGTCTTTGACGAGCTTAATCGCCCCCAAGGCGGTTGTCTTCGTGCATCCCACTTCGTGTGGTTGCAAAGCGATTACTTCCCGGTTCGCCCGCTGCACTCATTGAGTTTCCGCACGACACTACATGGGCAATCAATAGCCTGCTGTTTTCAGGCACGTTCAGCCGTTGCTCGGATGTTCGATTTATCTTTCACACGCCGAAGGAACGGTTCGTATCGCTGCGCGCATGGCCATCCTGCCTTCAGTAGACCAGACCTGTCGAAGCGAGTTTCAGAAGGCGTAATGCCCGCGTTGCGACGGCTTTAATACGACACAGCGTTGTCAGCTAACCCGATTACGATGGCTGCGCCGCTTAAGCTAGTTACACCGGACAAAATTCTGCTCGGTACGGACTACCCATTTGTGCCCGAGAGAGGGATGCACGAGACGCTCGTAGGAATGGGTCGATGCGGATCCTTGAGCCAGCCGAAATAACGCGTTGTTCCGATGCGCAAAGTAAACTTGACAAATCAATCATAAAATCGACATCATGACTTACCAAAGATCAAGGGATAAGCCAAGTGAACGACGTACCGCATCTACCCATGGTGGCATTAGAAAGCTTTGGAGATAGCCGAAATATTATCGCTCGCACGATTGATAATCCGTTGTGCGATGGCACGAATCGTACCGCTTCTCGCGTTAGCTGGCCTTTCCAGACATCGAAGGCTTACGACTGGATGGACCACTACACGCCTTTTAGGTCGATCGACGACCTGGCGTTTTGAAGACAAATATTGAAAGAGCATTTACGAGACTTGTTACACAGGAGACGAAATGCGGTTTGTTCAATTCGAAGAAGACAGCCGGGCCATGCTAGGCATCCTCGAAAACGGCAAGGTTCAGGTCCTGGGTCCGGCAACGCTGGATGATCTATTGAGTGCCGGCGTCGACCTGGTCGCCTACGCGCGCGATACGGCCATAACAGGAGAACGTTCAGTTGACAATCTCGCTTTCTTGCCGCCTCTTCTTCGCTCAGGAAAATTGATCTGCGTTGGATTGAACTACCGTGACCACACGCAAGAAAGCAAATATGAACAGCCGGACTATCCGACGCTGTTTTTGCGAATGAATACCAGTCTCGTTGCGCACAATGACGCGATTGTCCGTCCCCATGTGTCGGACGCTCTCGATTTCGAAGGCGAGCTCGCCGTCATTCTGAAGAGCGGCGGCCGATACATCGCGAAAAAAGACGCATTGACGCATGTTGCAGGCTACTCCCTGTTTAACGATGGATCCGTGCGTGACTACCAGTTCAAGACGCCCCAATGGACCGTCGGGAAAAATTTTGACGGTACAGGTGCTTTTGGTCCCGAGTTTGTTACGCCGGACGAGTTGCCGTCCGGAGCGCGCGGTCTAATGCTTGAGACGCGATTGAACGGCACCGTCGTCCAGTCGGCATCGACCGATGCAATGGTCTTCGATATCGAAACGCTCATTTCTATGATCAGCGAAGCAATCACGCTGGAGGCGGGCGACGTCATTGTGACCGGCACGCCGTCGGGCATAGGATGGGCGCGCGAACCCAAGCTGCTGATGAAACCGGGCGATGTCTGCGAGGTATCGGTGGAAGGCTTTATGACATTGCGCAATCCGATCGCCCAGGAGTTGGCACGTAATTGAAGCGTAGGCGATTTAGCCGCGTTGCACGCCGGTCGGCAGCGCGGAGAAAAGTGCGGAGACAAGTATGAATGAAGAGACTGCTCGGGATTCGGCAGCAATACACTCGCTCGATCATTTTGCGCTGAAAGTACCATCTGTTGATGACGCCCGTCATTTTTACAGCGCGTTCGGACTCGGCGTGCGCAGCATAGTCGGCGATGGTCCGGCCGGTAGTGCAACTGAACTCGAGTTGATCGCGTCCGACGGGCACCGGTGGGGACGTATTCTTAAAGGGCCAAAAAAGGCGCTCGCTTATCTGGCCTTCACTTGCTTCGAAGGCGATCTTGCGATGCTGGAACGCCAAGTGCGGGATGCCGGCGGTCGTATTTGCGAGCACGATTCTCGCGAAACGGCGCAGCGCTTGCTGACGGGATTCTGGTTTGTGGATCCAGACGGCAACGTTATCCACGTAGGGGTCGGTCCCAAGACGTCTCCGATAGAAAAGCGAGCGATGGGCCGGCCCGAGGTAGTTGCAAATCGACGCGGGTCTCATCCACGCTCCGAGTCGCGCATCGTGCGTCCGCGGCGCCTGAGTCACATCTTGCTGTTCACTCCCGATACCCTTCGCGCGATTGATTTTTACGAACGTGCGCTAGGCCTGCGCCTCTCGGACCGGTCCGGCGATATCATTGCTTTCATGCACGGCGCTCACGGAAGCGACCATCATCTCGTTGCATTCGCCAAAAGTATTGCGAAGGGTTTTCATCACGTAGCATGGGATGTCGACGGGATCGACGAGGTCGGCGCCGGCTCCGCACAAATGACTGAAGCTGGGTACACGAAGGGGTGGGGCACGGGGCGCCATGTCCTTGGCTCCAACTACTTTCACTACGTTATGGATCCGTGGGGCTCGTTTTCAGAATATTCCGCAGATATCGACTTTGTTAGTGCGGGGCATACGTGGCCGGCGGGAGACTTCCCGCCGGAGGATTCGCTTTATTTGTGGGGGCCGGAAGTGCCGCCATATTTTATACACAACACGGAAGCTGATAACTTACCGCAACCATGATTTGA
>NZ_CAXTGZ010000552.1:0-3996 GCF_964243625.1 uncultured Caballeronia sp. | reverse complement strand
TGATCCAGACCGTGCGAATTCCCATGCGTTTATAGCGCTTCAGATGACCGCGTGTATCTTCGACAAGAATGGCGTCCGAGAGCCTGACATCCGCACGATGCATGGCGCGCCTCAACATTCCCGCATCGGGTTTTGCACGCCACATGCCACGAACCTGCATGTCTTCGATTGCAATCACACGCTCGAACAAGCGCGCGATACCGAGTTCCGCCAGCACGGCGTGAGCATAAACGGAAGGCCCGTTGGTCAACACGATCTTGCGACCCGGCAGGCGGTTCAACAGCCGCGCCAACCCGCGTTCGGCGCGCACCATTGAAGACAGGTCGGTGAACGTATGCACGAGGTGCAGAAACTCGGAGGCATCGATCTGATGATGTCGTATCAGGCCCAGCAGCGTGGCGCCGTATCGCTGGGTATAGCCGGTGCGAAGCCGGTTGGCTTCGTCGATATCAACGCCCAGCCGGTCAATGATGTATTGCGTCATCCCGCGATTGATCGCCGGAAAAATCTCGTGCGACGCGTGATGCAGCGTGTTGTCCAGATCGAACAACCAGACGGGGGCGCCGCGTTTGCTCACGCGGCGCTTGATGGAGCGTGGCGATTGCGCGCTCAATGCGAGCGGATCATGGTCCCGAACGGCTGTTCGGTCAGGATTTCGAGCAACACGGAATGCTCGATGCGCCCATCGATGATGTGGACCGAACGCACGCCGCTCTTAGCGGCATCCAGCGCCGATGAAATCTTCGGCAGCATGCCGCCGGAGATGGTGCCATCGGCGAAAAGCGCGTCGATCTCGCGTGCGGACAGATCGGTCAGCAGGTTGCCTTCCTTGTCCATCACGCCGGGAATGTTGGTCATCATGACGAGCTTCTCGGCGTTCAGCACGACGGCGAGTTTGCCCGCAACGAGGTCCGCGTTGATGTTGTACGACAGACCGTCTTCGCCGAAGCCGATCGGCGAGATCACCGGAATGAACGCGTCGTCCTGCAGCGCCTTCACCACGGCCGGATTGATGGCTTCGACTTCGCCCACCTGCCCGATATCGATGAATTCGCCCGGATTGTCGCGATCCGGCATTTGCAGTTTGCGTGCGTGGATCAGGCCGCCGTCCTTGCCTGTCAGTCCGACCGCCTGGCCGCCGAAGTGATTGATCAGCGTGACGATGTCCTGCTGCACTTCGCCGCCCAGCACCCATTCGACCACTTCCATGGTCTCTTCGTCGGTGACGCGCATGCCCTGGATGAACGTGCCTTGCTTGCCGATTTTCTTGAGCGCCTGATCGATCTGCGGACCGCCGCCGTGCACGATCACCGGATTGATGCCGACCAGCTTCAGCAGGATCACGTCGCGCGCGAAGCCCTGTTTCAGGCGCTCCTCGGTCATCGCGTTGCCGCCGTATTTGATCACGATCGTCTTGCCGTGATACTGCTTGATATAGGGCAACGCCTCAGCCAGGATTTCGGCTTTCAGGGTCGGCGCGATCTGCGTAAGGTCGGGAAGCTCGGACATGGCGGCGATGGGGCGAAGAGCAGTTTAAACAGGCGGAATTGTACAGGACTGACGCGCTGCATCAGGCGTTTGGCGTTGTATTCACCATTGCAATTGCGCAACGGAGGCAGACGGGCGCCTGGCCGCTCCAGTGTGGGGCGGGAGCATGAAACCAGGTTGTTCGCGCGAGCTGCCAAACCGCTTTCACTCGATTCTCCTCGATACCATGACCGATACGCGTTCAGGATCCTCTGCATTGCAACATTGTGCACGCTGCGGGGTGGATTTTCGTTGCGGCAGCCAGTCGGGCGATGCCACATGCTGGTGCGCATCGATGCCGGTCTTGCCGGCCGACCGTTTGGAGCCTCGGCTGACGTGTCTTTGTCCCGCGTGCTTGAGCGAGAAAATCGGTCGCATCGTGCAAAAATAAAACGGCGACCCGGTTGCCCGAGTCGCCGTTTGCGCTTGGCTGAAACCCGCCAGACGCCTTACGCGGAGGTTTTCTTCGCCATGCGCTTGCGTGGCGCCGCGCCGGTGTGCGTCGCCGCGAGCAATGCCAGATCGCGGGCGACGTCGCTCATGACCGGCTCCCACTGCCCGAAGTTTTGCTGCCGATACAGCTTGGCTGTCGGATACCACGGGCTGTCCGTGCGTTCGAGTTGCCAGACCCAGTGGGGATTGACGTCGAGCAAAATCCAAGTCGGCTTGCCGAGCGCGGCTGCCAGATGCGCCACGCTCGTGCATACGGTGATCACGAGATCCAGTGAATCGATGAACGCAGCGGTGTCGTCGAAGGTTTCGAACTTTCCGGTGCGATCGGCGATTTCGAAACCGCCGTCCCGAGCCGTCGATACCGCGCCCGACGCATCTTTTTGCAGCGAGAAAAACGCGACGTTTTCGATACCCCTGAACGCCTGCGCATACCGGTCGATACCCACGCTGCGGAACATATTGCGCTGATGGTTCTCGCTGCCACTCCATACGAGGCCGACGCGCAGGCGTTTGTCAGCGGCGAACTCAGTGCGCCAATCGGCGGCGAGGTCGGCGTCGGCTGCGAGATAGGCCTTTTTCGACGGAATCGTGTCCTCTTCAATGCCGAAATGCAGTGGCAGGCTCAGCAGCGGGAAATGAAAATCAAACTCGGGCAGCGGGCTGTCGTGTGGCACGCATTCAACGTTCTTTGGCGCCAAGCGCGCCATCAGCGGATATACGGCTTTGAACGCCGCCCAAACAAGATTGCCGCCTTGAGCGTTCACTTTCTTCGCCAGCATGGGGACAAAGCGTGAAAACTGCAGCGCGTCGCCAAAACCCTGTTCGCCCCACAGCAGCAATGTTTTGCCCTTCAACGATTCTCCGTTCCAGCGCGGCACATTGAATTCGGGATATGAATTGCGCAACTCGCTGGACCCGTCCCAACGCGCTTCGAAATTGGCCCAACCGCGCGCATAGTTGCCCTGCACGAGATCGAGAATGGACAAGTTGAACGGAAGTCGCGCCACTTGCGGCGCGATGTCAGCCGCGGCCTTGGCGGCCTCAGTCGCCTCTTCCCAGCGCTGCGCCTCTTTCAACGCAAGGCTGTAGTTGGACAATGCCAGTGCGTTCGCCGGATCGATCTGGACCGCGCGCTTGCCCGCCGCGAGTGCATGCTCAAGCTCCCGGCGGCGCGGATACATCCGCGTCAAATTCGTCCACGCCTCGATATCCGAAGAATTTGCGGCTACGGCTTCTTCAAGAAGCTTCAGCGCATCGGATTCACGGCCGGTGACTTCGTAGGCGACGGCCAGGTTATTGCGCAGGGTCGGGACGGATGCATCGATGGCATGTGCGCGTTCGTAGAACGAGATGGCTTCCGCGTGACGGTTGGCGAGCTGAAGGGCATAACCCAGATGCCAAAGCGCGAGCGCATGTTGCGGATGGGTATTGACGAGTTGCGCGCCAAGCTGGATGGCCTCGGCAAGGCGCTTCTGCTTCAACAACGAGTCGATGAGATCCAGCACGGTTTCCGCGCGCGCGGGTTCGAGCAGCGTTGCAGCATGCAGCCACGTGGAACGCTCCGCCTGGTTGCCATGGGCACCGGCGATTTTGGCGTTCTCAAGATAAGCGGGCAGGACGCGCGAGATAATGGATTCCTGGCCGGCGTCTTGAATGAGTGGCGTTTCGCTCAAAAGCGCGTCGGGACGGGACGATTGGCTGCGATTCATAGATGATTGTGCGGCCGGGCCGCCCTGTACGAGACAACATCCGATGGTGCGGCAAATCATCGATCGCGGCCATTAGACTATTCTGAAATTAAGCGCGACGATTACTGAAATGCATCGAATCACGACCACGGGCCGCGTCAATCTCGGTCACCTTTTCTGGCTTCGCAGCCTTGCGATCATCGGTCAACTGGTGACGATTGCGGTCGTTCAGACTTTCTACGGCGCGCATCTCCCGATGGCAGCAATGCTGACCATCATTTCGCTCGAAGTCATGTTCAACGCGATCACGTGGACCCGTGTCATGCGC
>NZ_CAXTGZ010000551.1:0-4017 GCF_964243625.1 uncultured Caballeronia sp. | reverse complement strand
ACCGAAGCCCTTCGATACATTGCCGCTTGCAGCGACCACTGCCAATGATCAGGCTGACGCGCTCGCGCAGTTCGACGCATTGCAATGCACGCTCGACATCACGAACGGACCGCTTGTCTGCGCGTTGGCCGCGGCGCTTCCGGATGGCAGCACGCAGCTCTATCTGGCGATCCATCACCTGATAGTCGATGGTGTGTCCTGGCGTATCCTGCTCGATGATCTGGACGCAGCTTATCGCGCCGCAATCGATCGTCGCGCCATACAGTTGTCGCCCGCTGGTACGCGAGCTCAGGACTGGGCCGCACGTCTCGCACGTGCCGCACGTGAACCCACATCCCCGTTCGCGCAGGAAACGTCGTACTGGTGCGCACTTGCCAGCTCGCACGAGGATATGCCGCTCGACCATCCACAAGCATTGGCGACGAATGCCGACGCCGTTGTTTTCGAACAGACGCTGGCCGCCGACCTCACGCGCGCAGCGTTGAACGAAGCAAATGCTGCATACCGGACGCAGACAGTCGAGCTGCTGGCCGCTGCGCTGGCCCATGCGATCGGCGAGCAAACCGGACATTCATCGTGCCGTATCGAACTCGAAGGTCATGGCCGCGAGGCGTTGTTCGATGATATCGACGCAAGCCGCACACTTGGCTGGCTGACGAGTCACTATCCGGTAGCGCTGGACATCGACGCGTTGCCTCTGGGAACGCTGACGCAGGCCAAAGACACGTTGCGCGCAGTGCCGCACAAGGGTCTCGGCTTCGGCGTCCTGCGTCACTACGCCGATGACGCGACACGCAACGCGCTTGCAGCGGTACCGCGCCCGCGCGTGACGTTCAACTATCTTGGTCAGTTCGACGCTCCTCGCGATGCGTTGCTCGTGCCGCATCTTGGAGGCGCCGGCTGCGAACGCGACCCGGCGGGACCGCTTGGCAACGCGCTTGCGATTCACGCATATATCGATACAAACGGTGCCCGCACGCTCAAATTGCAGTGGGTCTATGCCGCGACGCAATTCGATCGCACGACGATTGAAGCGTTGGCGCAGCGCTTCGAAACGATCCTCGCACAGATCGTGGCAGCGTGCGCGGATCGTCTGAAGCTCCAGGGTGGCGGAGCGACCCCGGGCGACTACCCGCTGGCGCTCAAGGCGGGTTTGAACCAGGCCGCGCTCGACCGCGTACCGCACGATCTTCGCTCGGTCGATGACATCTATCCGCTCTCACCGATGCAGCAAGGAATTCTGTTCCACTCGCTGCTCGCGCCGGAGCAGGCGACCTACGTCAATCAACTGGTTGCAACGTTGCATGCGCCGGATGTACAACGCCTTCGCGCCGCATTCGAAGCAGCAGTGCCACGTCATGACATTTTGCGCACGAGTTTCACGCCCGACGAAGCCAAGCCGATGCAGATCGTGCACCGCCAAGCGCGCATGTCTGTTGACCTGCTCGACTGGCGCGATCATGGCGATAACACGCTCAAATCATGGCTTGCGGCGGATCGGGCACGTGGTTTCGATCTGATTACGCCGCCACTGATGCGCGTGACGCTCATCCAGATCGCGGACGACGAGTGGAAGCTCGTCTGGACCCGCCATCATTTGTTGCTCGATGGCTGGAGCACCGCGCGTCTCTTCGCCGATATCCTGCGCGATTACATCGACCCGCCGCAGGCGCAGCCCTTCTCGGTGCGGGCGAAGTCGCGCTATCGTGATTTCATTGCGTGGCTGGCCGAGAAAGATGAAGGCGTGGAAAAGGCGTTCTGGCTCGAACGTCTTGCCCGTCTCGACGAACCGGTGCTCGTCGCGAAACGCAATGTGGCTACGCAGACGGGCAACCGCACGTGGCGAGCAACGTTCGACGCGAACACCATGAGCCGCGTCACGGAAACTGCACGCCGGCTTCATGTCACGCTCAACACGCTGGTGCAGGGCGCATGGGCTCTTGCATTGCAGCGGGTCACACATCAGTCATCGGTTGCGTTCGGCGCGACGGTCGCGGGTCGGCCGGATGCCTTGCCCGATGTCGATAGCGTGCTTGGTCTTTTCATCAACACGCTGCCTGTAATCACGGCGCCGTCACCGCATCGCGAGGCCGCGACGTGGTTGCGCGAGTTGCAAAGCGATAACGCGGCTGCCGCAGAGCACGCCCACACGCCGCTTGCAGATATCCAGCAATGGGCGCGTCAGGGCGGCGGTGCGCTCTTCGACACGCTGGTCGTTTTCGAAAACTATCCCGTCGATGAAGCCTGGGCCGGCCGCGATGAACGCGCGCTCAAGATGCGCGACTTGCGCAATATCGAAGCGACAGATTTTGCGGTGACGCTCGTGATTGAAGCCGGCGAGTCGATGACGATCGACTACGGTTACGACGCGGCGCGGATCGATGAAAAGCGCGTGACGATGCTGCATCGCGCGTTCGCTGCATGTCTGGAAGCACTTGTTATCAACCCGCACGTGTTGCTCGGCACGATCTCGATTGCAAGCCCCGAAGATATCGTCAGGATCGCGCAATGCAACGCGACTTCACGCACTTGGCCGGCGCAACAACAACTGCCGTTGCATCGCCAATTCGAACGTGCGGCTAAAGCGTCGCCTGATGCCATTGCGCTTGAATTCGCCGATGCAAACGGCGAACTGCGCCAGATGCGTTATGGTGAACTCGATGCGCTAGCGGATCGCGTTGCCGCAGCGCTGGTGGCAAAGGGCGTCAAACCGGATACGGCGGTAGCGTTGTGCGTGGATCGATCGTTCGACATGGTGATCGCGCTCATGGGCGTGTTGAAGGCAGGCGCGGCGTACCTGCCCATCGACCCGGACTACCCCCCTGAGCGTATCGCGTACCTGCTCGACGACGCAAAGCCCGCAGTCGTTCTGACGCAAGCCCATCTACGTGAGCGTATCGAAGCGGACACTGCGCGCGTTTTCACGGTCGCCGAACTGATGCAAGACGATACGGCGCACGGCTTACACATCGGCGTAGAAGCGCAACAGCTTGCCTACCTGATCTATACATCGGGTTCAACAGGCAGGCCAAAGGGGGCGGGCAATACGCACGGCGCGTTGTCGAACCGGATCGCGTGGATGCAGCGTGCTTACGCACTGACCGAGCGCGATGTCGTGCTGCACAAGACGCCGTTCGGCTTCGACGTGTCGGTGTGGGAATTCGTCTGGCCGCTCTCCGTGGGCGCGAAGCTGGCAATTGCCGCCCCCGGCGATCATCGCGACCCGGCGCGGCTCGTCGCTGCAATCGAAGCGCGCGGCGTGACCACGCTGCACTTCGTTCCCTCGATGCTCGCCGCGTTCATCGCTTATATCGACGACTTCAACGTTGCGGCACGCTGCACGAGCCTGCAGCGAATCGTGGCGAGTGGCGAGGCGCTCGCGCCTGAGCTCGTCACGCGTGCTGCCCAGTTGCTGCCGAACGCGCGTTTGTACAACCTGTACGGGCCGACTGAAGCCGCCATCGATGTCTCGCACTGGACCTGCAGCGCAGAAGATGGGGACGCGGCCTCCGTGCCAATCGGCCACGCGATCGACAACCTGCAACTGCACGTCCTCGATGCAGCGTTCAATCCGCTGCCCGAAGGCGCCATCGGCGAGCTTTATCTGGGCGGAGCAGGGCTTGCCCGCGGGTATCTCGGCCGGCCGACACTGACTGCCGAGCGCTTTCGCGCGGCGATCGGTGACAAACATTTAGCCACGAACATAGAGTCGGTGCACCGCGTAACCGAGCAATTCATCGTCGGCGCAGGCGGTGAGCGATAAACAGCCCGCCAATAGCAAAATGCACAATCGAACGTCATCCCGGCCGAAGCGCAGCGAAGAGTCGGGATTTATGCCGTGGAAGGCACGGCGGCATAAATCCCGGATAAAAGCTGCGCTTTTTCCGGGACGACGCGTTTCTTTGCGCGCAAAATACCTAACCATACGCCGGATCATCCGCCGCCTCCTCCGTCGCGCGCGCCAGATCGGGCAGCAATGGTACGAAGCGCACATCCATCAGGTCGCGCACGGCCAGC
>NZ_CAXTGZ010000550.1:0-4024 GCF_964243625.1 uncultured Caballeronia sp. | reverse complement strand
CTCGTAATCGTCGGCGAGCTCGGCGAAGATCGTCCGGTACGTCGACGCGGGAAACCCGTTCGCGTGTGAAAAATGCAGGATGTCTTTCAAGCGTCGTGTCCTCTTCTCGTGCCCTCTTCTTTCTTACCGGCCCATCCAGTAGCGAGCGTGCGTTTGCCTGAACCGTTCGATGGAAACATCCGCCGACATCTCCATGCGTGCAGCGCCATCTTCGTCACTGCGAGACAGCTCGATACGACGCAGCCGATACCGCTCGAAAACAGTTGGATTCGGGTGGTTGAATCGGTTGCGGTAGCCTACCTGAAATACGGCGACGCGCGGCTCGACGGCGTCGAGGAAAGGCTCGGTAGACGATGTCTTGCTGCCGTGGTGCGGCACGACCAGAACATCCGCCTGAAGCAATGCGCGATCTTGTGTCAGTAACTGGCGCTCGACGTCCGCTTCGATATCCGCCGCGAGGAGCGCCGAGCGCCCGGCCGCGCTCGTTATTTTCAGCACGCACGAGGTCGCATTCGGCTTCGCCGCAAGCGGACCGGCCATTGGCCACAACACGTCGAACTTCACGCCGTCCCACTGCCATTGCTGACCTGCGATGCATCGCAGGGAGTCGCTGCCCTCTTCCCGGGCGATCCGCCACAAAGCTTCATGCGGCCGCATCGACGCCACGAACTGGCGCACCCGGATGCTTTCGAACACGGCGGGCGCACCGCCGGAATGATCGGAATCCGAGTGGCTGATCATGAGGGTATCGAGTGTGGAAAGGCCGTGCGCAAAGAGATATGGCACGACGAGCCGCTCGCCGGCGCGCGTGGATTCCGGGCCCGGGCCGGCATCGAAGAGCAAGGAATGACGCGCGGTTTCTATGACAATCGACGAACCCTGTCCGATATCCAGCGCCGTCACGCGGAACGTGCCGGTCGCGGGCGCATGCGATGGAGGGAAAACCAGCGGCAGCCACGTGAGCGGCGCGGCGAAGCGCAATGGCCAGCCGCGCGGCGCCAGCGCCCAGATCACGCCGAAGGCAGCGGCGGTCATTGCAAAGGTGTCCGGTTGCGGCAGACGCCACAGCGTCCACGCGGAGCCGGACAGATGCGCAAGCACGTCGCACATGATCGTCAACAGGCCGTGGGCGGCGCGGTAGGCGAATTCGTCCAATGGTGCGGGCAGCAAGACGGCCACCAGAACCGTTGGCGTGACCAGAAGACTGACCCACGGAATCGCAAACGCGTTGGCGAGCGGTCCGAGCAACGGGATCTGGAAAAACCAATAGGCGGTGAGCGGCGCAAGTCCGATGGTGATGGCGTACTGCACTCGTGCACTTGCAGCGATCCGGCGGCCGATGTCTCGTGCCATACGTCTGAGCCGCACACTCGAGCGAATGCCGGAGCGACGAAGCGCATCCGCGATCCGGTCACGCATGAGCCGGCGTGCGCGCGGCTGATCGTGGGGAATATCAGGGATCAGGTCTTCGTCGCGACCGGGCTCAGCCTCGTCCGCGATGCCGACCGATGCCCTTCTTCCCCGCGATGCAATCGCGAACAGGATCGAAGCCACGGCACAAAACGACAGCCAGAATCCCGCGGCCGTGACCGCCCACGGATCAAGCAGCAGCACGAGCGCAAGCGCCCACGTCAGCACCAGCGACGAAGCCGGCCTGCGCCCGCTCAGAACGGCAAGCGCAACGAAGCACAACATCCACATCGATCGTTGCGCCGGTACGTTGAAACCGGCCAGCGCGGCACAGAACGCTGCGAACGCGGCCGCCGTCGCCGCCGACGCCTTCTGCGCCGATACGATCAACGGCAACGGCATGCCGCGCCATCGCAGGCGTCGCCAGAACCATCCGCCGATCAACGCGGCGAGCCCCGCGACAAACCCGATGTGCAGCCCCGAGATCGCGACCAGATGACTCGTGCCGGTTGCGCGCAGCAAGGCCCAGTCGGCGTCACTGACCACGTCCTGCGCGCCGACCGCGAGCGCGACCTCGATTCCCCGGTGCGGCGCGCCATCGAGTGCGCTCAACACCCTTGCGCGCAACCGGGCGCGCCAGTGATCGATCATCAGCGTAAAACCTCGGGCATCGGTGGGCATTCGGCGCGCGGACTCCGGCATCGATACATACCCTGTCGCGCGAATGTTGCGGGCGAGCAGCGCCGCTTCGGCATCGCGCCCTCGAAAATTCGCGTTTCCGTGCGGACGTTTCAACCGCGTGACGAACGTCCAGCGCTGCCCCGCCCAAAGCGGCGGAGGCGGCGAGGCGGCAGGCCTGCGTTTCGATGCATCCACCGCCATCCACGACAACTGCACGATGCGCGGAAACTTAGGTATCCGTGCTTCGTTCGATTCCACTTCGAACAGGAAACGCGTGCCGTCCTCGCCTTGCATTGGCAGACCGCGCACAAAGCCGGTCAGCTCGATATTGCGGTTCTCGAATGCTGCGGGCAACCCGTATTGCAAACGACCTTCGGCGCGCGATGCGGCGTAGCTAAAACCGACAATAAAGGCGGCGCAGATCAAACAAGCGTAACGCCAACGCGGCAAATAAACTGAGAGCGTACAAGCGCACGCAACCGCGCATGCAGCGGCGCAAATAACCCACACGCCGGGCAGCGCAGCCTGCCGCTGCAGCCACACGATCCCGAGAGCAAACCCGATCAACATTCCCCGCACGCCCGCTCCTCAAAACCTTGACGCGAGCGCAAACGCATCGGCGAGAAAGCGTTTCTCTACGACGCGTGCAATCGAACAAGTCAGAAGAACTGATTATGCGGAGATAAGTGCAAGCCGCGGCAGTGCCAAGTGCGCGTTAGCCGTTGTGCCTATGGAAAGCGTCTCTTCGCTGATACCGCGCAATTCGGCCAGCACCCGCGCGATGCCCGCCACCTGATCCGGCGCATTTCGATGTTTGTATAACCAGGAGGGCGCAATATCCGGCGCATCGGTTTCGAGCACGATTGCATCGAGCGGCAGGTCAGCCGCAAGGCGCCGGATCTGCCGTGCGCGCTCAAACGTGAGATTGCCGCCGAAACCAAGCCGCATGCCATGCGCAATGAACGCTTCGGCCTGTTGAAAACTGCCGTTGAACGCGTGCGCGATACCCACATTCACGCCGTGCACACGCAAGCCTTTGAGCACTTTGTCCTGCGATTTACGCACATGACAAATGACCGGCAGATCGAAGTCACGTGCAATCTTGAGCTGCTCGTAATAGAAGAAGGTCTGGCGAGCGTCATCGAGGCCAGGAACAAAATAATCCAGCCCGATCTCACCGATACCCACAAACCGAGGATCATCCATGCTCGCCGCGATATGCTCGCGCAACACGCGCAAATCGTCGTCCTGTGCACGAGGAGTAAAAAGCGGATGAATGCCGAGTGCATAAGCGCCGCCCTCGATCCGATGCGCAAGCTCGCGCACCGTACTGAAGTTCTGGCGCTCGACGCCTGGGATCACGATTCGCCCGACGCCCGCTTTCAGCGCCGATGCCGCGACGTCTTCGCGGTCGGCATCGAATTCGGAAGCATCGAGATGGCAGTGCGTATCGATCCACATGATCGCTCCGTGATTCCCGCAACTAGACAGGTACGACCGGCTCCTCGAACAGCACGCCATCGCGCAGGCGCATGATGCGGTCGCAGCGCGCGGCCAGATCAGGATCGTGCGTGACGATCACGAAGCTCGTTTCAAGCGTCTGCGACAACTCCAGCATCAGGTTGAACACGGTGTCCGCCGTCCCGCCGTCGAGGTTGCCGGTAGGTTCGTCGGCAAGTACGCAGGCCGGATGGGTGACCAATGCCCGCGCGATGGCCACACGCTGGCGCTCGCCGCCCGACAACTCGCCGGGCCGATGTTTTGCCCGATGCCCGATACCCACGCGCTCGAGCATGTCCATGGCCTGCTTGCGGGCATCGACTTCGGTCATGCGGCGAATGCGCAGCGGCATCGCGACGTTATCGAGCGCGCTGAATTCAGCGAGCAGATGATGAAACTGGTACACGAATCCAAGCGCCTTGTTGCGCAACTC
>NZ_CAXTGZ010000549.1:0-4046 GCF_964243625.1 uncultured Caballeronia sp. | reverse complement strand
GTGGAAGCGGTCGATCATCTGCTTGAGCTCGGAAATAGCGCCCGGACCCTGCGCAAAAAAGCGCGGATCGGCGGCAAAAAAACCGATGGTGTTGTAGCCCCAGTAGTTCGTAAGACCCTTGTCGGTGAGGTGGCTGTCGTTCACGAACGCGTGAATGGGCAGGAGTTCGACCGATGTCACACCCAAGCCCTTGATGTGTTCGATGACTTCCTTCGTGCCGAGCCCTTCGAACGTTCCGCGCAAATGTTCCGGCACGGCGGGATGGCGTTTCGTATAACCGCGCACGTGGGTTTCGTAGAAGATGGTCTGTTCCCAGGGCACGCGAACGCGCGTCGGATTGACCCACGAAAAGCTCTGGTCGACGACCTGGCACTTTTGCATGAACGGCGCGCTGTCGCGTTCATCGAAGCTCAGGTCTTCGCCGTCGTCGTCGAGCGTGTAGCCGAAGACCGCCGGGTCCCATTTCAGCTCGCCCACGTGCGCCTTCGCATACGGATCGAGCAGGAGCTTGTTCGGGTTGAAACGATGGCCGTTTTCCGGTTCGTACGGACCGTGAACGCGATAACCATAGACCGCGCCCGGTTTCAGGCCGAACAGATAAACGTGGAAAACTTCATCGGTGTATTCGGGCAATTCGATGCGCTCGAGTTCCTTTTCGCCGTCTTTATCGAAGAGGCAGAGTTCGACTTTCGAGGCGTTCGCGGAGAACAGCGCGAAATTGACGCCCTCGCCGTCCCAGGTCGCGCCTAGCGGAAATGGCGAACCTTCGGCAATGCGGATATCGTGAGCCATGTATGCGGGTGTCCAGGTATTTGGGTAATGCTGTCAGTAGTTGATGCGCGCCGCCTGAGTCCGGAATCCGCAGGGATCTGAATCAGTCAAGGTGCAAAATGCATCGCTCAGTGTTTCGACGGGCAGAAATCAAGAGCAGGTTGCGTGCCTGTTATCGATCGCATTTTCCAGCAAGGTTTGGCGCGCATCCTGCTCGCGGCTTGCCTGCGACGGAACTCAACACCGCCACGTCATTTGTCCATCATTGATCCAGAGGCTTTCTCTTGCCCACTCGCCCCCTCTCCGTCAAATCAACGCCAGCCGGCACGTCCCATGGCAGCGCCGAGGAGAGCCGCGCGCTCGGCCGATCGTTGCGCGACACCACTCCCTTTGATGCCCACGCCGCCTGGCAACCGGAGCACGACCGGCCCGACCCGGTCGAACGCGTGCTTGCAAACAACGCAGGCAGACAGGAACGCCTCGTGCCGCTGAGAATGGCGCGCATGGCCGTTTCTCCGTTTGCGTTCCTGCGCGGCGCGGCAAGCGTGATGGCGTGGGATCTGGCGCGAACGCCGTCCATCGGGCATCACGTGATGATCGATGGCGACGCGCATCTCAACAATTTCGGCCTTTTCCGCACGCCGCGGCAAGACGTGGTCTTCGACCTGAACGACTTCGATGAAACCATCGTCGCGCCCTGGGAATGGGATCTGAAGCGGCTGACTGCCAGCATCAACGTGGCAGCGCGGGAAAACGGCGTCGATGCCAGCGGCCGCGAGCGCGCCGTGCGCTCGGCCTGCGCGGGTTATCGGACAACGATGTCCACGCTATGGCAAGTACCCGCCTACGACCTCTGGCAAATGCGCTCTTATGCGAGCGTGCTGCATATCGAGGCGCCCGTCGCGCTTGATTCGGCCGAAAAAGCAACGATCACGAAGGCCGTCGAGCGTGCGACCAAGCGCAGTCACGCGACCATGCTCGCGCGGGTTGCCGAGCCCGCGGGCAAAAGCTGGCGCTTTCGCGAGGACCCGCCCATTCTCACGCGTCTCGACAAAGCTGAGACGAACCATGTGATCGAAGGATTGCGGGGATACACGCAAACCATCGCCGGCGAGTGGCGCACGATGCTCGAGCGCTACGACGTGGCCGATGTGGCGCATCGGGTAGTCGGGGTGGGCAGCGTCGGGACGCGTGCGTATTTGTTGCTACTGCTCGGGCGCGCACATGGCGACCCGCTGTTCATGCAGGTAAAGGAAGGCATCGTGCCGGCCGCCGCGCCATTCATGCCGGCGATGCCAAAGCCTTTCAACCACCAGGGCCGGCGCGTCGTGCACGGGCAGCGCCTGCTGCAAAGTTCATCGGACCCGTTGCTTGGATGGACGACGATCTCGGGGCGCGACTTTTATGTCCGACAGATGAAAAACATGCGCGGCTCGATTCCCGTCGACTGGCTGCATGGCGCGACGTTGGACTTTTACGCTTGGTGCCTGGGCCTGTTGCTGGCACGCGCCCATGCCCGCACGGGAGATGCCGCGTTGATCGCGGGGTATTGCGGCAGCTCGGAGCGGCTGGACGCCGCATACGCGCGATGGGCCGAGCGCTACGGCGCGCAGACCGTCGACGATCACGCAGCTTTCGTGCAGGCGATCGCAGCGGGACGCGTAAAGGCGGCGCCCCCGGAAAAATCCTGACGATTGGCTCGACAGCTTGTTGAGCCCCTATCGCACAAAAAACCGGGGACGGAATTGCAACCGATTCGATATCATTGTCATTATCCGTTTCAATGAATGGTCGCCCGATCAGAACGACTCCAGCTTCCGCGGCGTTTCGGCCATTCGTTTATGGATTTGATTCAATGGCACATCCTTTGCTGCCGATTCTTGTGAACTATTTACGGAGGGAGCGACGCATGAGCATGGTTCAGGAATTCAAGGCCTTCGCCTTAAAAGGCAACGTGATGGATCTGGCGGTCGGTGTGATTATCGGCGGCGCGTTTTCGACCATCGTCAATTCGATCGTGAAGGATCTGATCATGCCGGTCGTCGGACTGGCGACCGGCGGGCTGGACTTCTCCAATTTGTTCATCAAGCTGGGCGAGATTCCACCGTCGTTCAAGGGTAATCCCGGCTCGTACAAGGATTTGCAGACTGCAGGCGTCGCCGTATTTGGCTACGGGTCGTTCATCACGGTACTGATCAACTTCATCATCCTGGCGTTCATCATTTTCCTGATGGTCAAGTTCATCAACAGCCTGCGCAAGAATGAAGCGCCCGCGCCAGCGCCTGCGACGCCGGAAGACGTGCTCCTGCTGCGCGAGATCCGCGACTCGCTCAAGGGTACGCCGCGCGTCTGAGGTGGAACCTGCCACTCACATCCACGATTGATTCAGGCGTGATACATAAAAGCCCGCGATGCTTGCCGCGGGCTTTTTGTTTTGTGCTCGCACTGTTGCGAGGATGCCAGTTCGTGACATTCGCTTGAATTTTCCTCGCGATTTTTGGCGCAGCGGGGTTTCGTAGGTCTATTATTGAGACATGAATGCCATGCGAGCCGCAGCAGGGTTTTCGGCAGAATTCGTGCGGCGCTGCACGACAGGTCGATTGACCCAGGTGCTGCGCCCTTACCCTGAATCGCCGTGAACCCACCACTTCGATGTGCTATAAAAGATCGACGTGTCCAGATAAACGAGCGGCCCGCCAGACGGGAGTGGCCGCATGAGGACGCTGCGTTTTTTGCAATTCTTTTTCAGGCGAATTTTTATGTCCTTCCCGAAAAAGCGTAGACGCGCGAAGGTCGACGGCGATGAGTCCTTCCTCGCCGTGCTCAGGCATTTCAAGCCGTTTGGCCAACTCGATACGAAGATCGCACGTGCTCGCGCCCAGGATGAACCGGTGTTGTATGCACATGTCCTGCCGGGGCTCGATGTACTTCTTTGCAGCGTGAGGGGTGCGCAACCGCCCTATCCAGCAGTGGAGGAATTGCACCGGCGGTGTATTGAGTGCATCACCAATGCGTTGGAACAGCCGATCGATGGGCTCGAGAATGGCGGGTATTGGTATGAGGCTAATGGGTTCGGAATTCTGGTCTTTGCCAGCCGGGCCCGAACGCAGATTTTGAGCGAGTTTGGTGCGACCGCGAGTTCGAGGGTTAGACGGGGGGCCCGCAGGCAGGATGCGGGGGATGCGGCTTCGAGGTTGAGGTAGGGCGGGGTCGGGGTTTGTGCCGGGTTGTTGCTCTTCAGGTCTTCGCGCGTTCCGTTCTAGCTGATCTTTTTC
>NZ_CAXTGZ010000548.1:0-4047 GCF_964243625.1 uncultured Caballeronia sp. | reverse complement strand
ATCGACCAGAGCAAAAGCCTGTTCGTGCAGATGCAGGAGCAGATGCAAAACCAGGCGAAATCGATGTTCAGCACGTTTCCGTTTCCGAATCCGCCGGGCGCGAGTGGGACGGGGGAGAAGAAGTAACAGAACCCGACGGGTTGACGCCGTCCGTGAGCCAATCCTGGCTCACAGTAGAATAACGGTTTGCGGTGCGGCGCCTGGGCGAACAGTCGCCTTGTGGCGAAAGCCGCGCTGGGTCTTTCTCTTCCGAGCGTCTTTCGTCCTGCTTTTCCAGTGGTGACGCCAGCGGCAGCGCGCGCGCTGCCCGGCCCGTCAGCTTCGTGCCAGACCGGCTTGCCGCAAGTCATACGTCACTTACAACACCAGAGTAAAAAATGTCCCTGATCGCTAATCCCGCTGTGCCCAAGGTGGGGTTGAGTTCACTTGGACGCCTGTAAAATTCGCAGACGCTGCTTAGGCGAGGCTTTCGCATGAGCCGGCTGCTTCTTGCGCCCATGGAAGGGCTCGCAGACTACGTGCTGCGCGATGTGCTGACCAGCACCGGCGGATTCGACGGCTGCGTATCCGAATTCATCAGGGTGACGGGGTCGGTGCTTCCCCGGGGTGTCTACGAGAGAGAGACGCCTGAAGTCCTCCACGGAGGCCGAACACCCAACGGCACGCCGATGGTGATCCAGTTGCTCGGCAGCGATCCTGAATGGATGGCGTTGAATGCGGCTACGGCGGCCAGTCTGTCGCCTCATGGCATCGATCTGAACTTCGGCTGTCCCGCAAAGATCGTCAACCGGCACGGTGGCGGCGCGATGCTTCTGGCGCACCCTGAACAGTTGCACCGGATTGTTTCGTCCGTTCGTGCAGCAGTCCCTCGCAGCATTGCCGTGACGGCAAAAATGCGGCTTGGCGTCTCCGATACTTCGCTCGCGATCGAATGCGCCACGGCGCTGGCGGAGGGCGGCGCTGCCTCCCTCGTGGTGCATGCCAGAACGCGGGACCATGGTTATCGGCCGCCGGCGCACTGGGAATGGATCGCGCGTATCGACGCCGCCGTGGACGTACCGGTCGTAGCCAACGGAGAAGTCTGGACCGTAGCCGACTGGGAGGCGTGCCGTGCGGTCAGCGGATGCACGGACGTGATGATCGGGCGGGGCGCTGTCTCGGACCCGTTCCTGGCTTTGCGCATCCGCGGACTGATGGACCGGACGCCTTCCGACGACGAATGGCCGGCCGTGCTGGGTCAAATTGCCGATTACCTTAGAAAACTGCAGTTCCGGGTTGCATCCCGTCATGAGCACGGCCGCGTCAAGATGTGGCTCGGCTATCTCAAGCGGACCTGGCCACAGGCTGCCGAGCTGCACGCAGCAATTCGGCGCCTGCATGATGCGTATGACATTCTTGAAGTGATCGAGCGCGCTATGGGATTCGACGATGCAACACCGGTCGGTCAGCGTGCGACCCTCGGCTTGTGCGATCCGGTATGCCTCGCTACTTGACCGGCCGCGCTACACCAGGCGCGATGACATAACAGGATACGGCAGGATACGGCCCCTTTGAGATCAAGCCACTTGGCTGACCGTCTCAAACAGTGAGACGCAAGCTCGGCCGTCCATCCCGCAAAAGCTTGCGCATACCGCCGTCATTCTCACCGGTTCGATCTCGTCGAACGTACACGCGCTCGTCTGCGGGTAAAATATCGGATTGGCCTAAACCGCTTGACTCGAGTTGCGGTCCCGGCCTGCCCCACATCTGGAAGTCCCGTGAAAAATCATTTAGAAACAACGGCTAAGGCTCATTCGGCGCCTAAAGTCGGCTTTGTCAGCCTCGGCTGCCCCAAGGCTTTGGTCGACTCCGAGCAAATCATCACGCAACTGCGCGCCGAAGGTTACGAGATTTCCAGCTCCTACGATGGCGCCGATCTCGTCGTGGTGAACACGTGCGGTTTTATCGATGAAGCCGTGCAGGAAAGCCTCGACGCCATCGGTGAAGCGCTGCATGAAAACGGCAAAGTGATCGTGACCGGTTGTCTCGGCGCGAAAAAGAGCGCGAGCGGCACGGGCCTGATCGAGGAAGTGCATCCGAAAGTGCTGGCCGTGACCGGTCCGCACGCGACGGCCGAAGTCATGATCCACGTGCATCAGCACTTGCCCAAGCCGCACGATCCGTTCATCGATCTGGTGCCGCCGGCCGGGATCAAGCTCACGCCTCGCCATTACGCGTACCTGAAGATATCGGAAGGGTGCAATCACCGCTGCACGTTCTGCATCATCCCGTCGATGCGCGGCGACCTGATCTCGCGTCCCATCGCCGACGTGATGCTCGAAGCGGAAAACCTTTTCAAATCCGGCGTCAAGGAACTGCTCGTGATTTCGCAGGACACGAGCGCTTATGGCGTCGATGTCAAATACCGTACCGGCTTCTGGAACGGCAAGCCGGTCAAGACACGCATGACGGACCTCGTCGGCGCGCTGGGCGAACTCGCGGCGCAATATGGCGCGTGGGTCCGCCTGCATTACGTGTATCCGTATCCGAGCGTGGACGAAGTGATTCCTTTGATGGCGGAGGGACCACTGAAAGGGCACGTGCTGCCGTACCTCGACGTTCCGTTCCAGCATGCACATCCCGAAGTGCTCAAGCGCATGAAGCGCCCGGCGAACGCCGAGAAAGTGCTCGAACGCGTGCAGAAGTGGCGCGCAATGTGCCCGGACCTCACGATCCGCAGCACGTTCATTGCGGGATTCCCGGGCGAGACGGAAGAGCAGTTCCAGACGCTGCTGGACTTCATTCGTATCGCTGATCTGGATCGGGTCGGCTGCTTCGCGTATTCGCCGGTCGAAGGCGCGACGGCGAATGATCTCGACGGCGCGCTGCCCGACGAAGTCCGCGAGGAACGCCGTGCGCGGTTCATGGAACTGGCCGAGGAATTATCGGCGGAACGCATGAAGCGCAAGGTGGGCAAGACGCTGAAAGTGCTGGTCGATGAACTCAGCGCCGAAGGCGGCGTCGGACGTACTGCGGCGGATGCGCCCGAGATCGATGGCGTGGTGTATATCGAACCGGCGAAAAAAGCGTCCAAACGATATAAAGCGGGCGACTTCGTGTCGGTAAAAATCACTGGCGCCGATGGCCACGACCTGTGGGGCGAAGTTTAACAACGGGACAAAGGAGCTTTCATGACGCAGCGTGAAGTGGTGGTGGTCAGTGGAGTACGGACTGCAATCGGCGATTTCGGCGGTGCGCTGAAGGACTTCAGCCCGACCGATCTTGGCGCACGCGTGGTGCGCGAGGTTTTATCGCGGGCGGATCTGTCCGGCGATGACGTCGGCCATGTCGTGTTCGGCAACGTGATCCAGACCGAGCCGAAGGACATGTACCTGGCGCGCGTCGCCGCGTTGAACGGCGGCGTCACGCAACACGCACCGGCGTTGACCGTCAACCGGCTGTGCGGATCGGGATTGCAGGCCATTGTTTCCGCCGCGCAATCCATCTTGCTGGGCGATACCGATATCGCCATCGGCGGCGGCGCGGAGAGCATGAGCCGTGCGCCGTATCTCGCGCCCGCTGCGCGGTTCGGCCAGCGCATGGGCGACGCCCGTCTCGTCGACATGATGCTCGGCGCGCTCCACGATCCCTTCGATTCCATCCACATGGGCGTGACCGCTGAAAACGTCGCGGCGAAGTACGGCATTTCGCGCGAGATGCAGGATGAGCTTGCGGTGGAGTCCCACAGGCGGGCGGCGCGGGCCATCGAAGGCGGCTATTTCAAGGAGCAGATCCTTGCGGTGACGCAGGCGTCGAAGAAGGGTGAGATCGTCTTCGATACCGACGAACACGTCCGCATGAATGCAACGCTCGCAGACTTCTCGAAGCTCAAGCCGGTGTTCGCGAAAGAAAACGGCACGGTGACGGCGGGCAATGCATCGGGTATCAACGATGCCGCCGCTGCCGTCGTGTTGATGGAACGCAATGAGGCCGAGAAGCGCGGCCTCAAGCCGCTTGCACGTCTGGTCTCGTATGCGCATGCGGGCGTCGATCCGAAATACATGGGCA
>NZ_CAXTGZ010000547.1:0-4053 GCF_964243625.1 uncultured Caballeronia sp. | reverse complement strand
CAAATTGCACAGGCTTCGGATGATACTCGTCACACCCGGCGTCAAGTGCTTTCTGCCTGTCACCAGACATGGCATGCGCTGTAAGCGCGATGATCGGAATTTGTGCGGTGGCAGGGTCCAATTTGAGCATCCGCGCGACCGACCAACCATCAATGATCGGCAGATTCATATCCAGCAACATCACGTCAGGCAGCAGGGCCTTTGCCTTGCTGCCGTCGGCGGTTGTTATGATGCGGACTCCGGAAGGTTTGTATCGGGTTGTCAGCGTGTTGTCCGCGTGTTGTCCGATCTCTCGCTGAAAAACCCTCCTCGAACCCTGAAATCGCGTGTGCGGTAAAATAATGGTCTACGCGTGCGGTTGTGGGGGAAGCGGAATACCCGCACCGGCCGCGGAGGCCTTCGCAGTCACACGCCCGGTTTCAGCATGCCGCCGGAATTTCGCGTGAGCGCGCATGACCAACCTGCAGCATTGCTTTCGTTGCGCCTTTCCGGTGTTGTCGTCGCAATCGTGCCCGGTTGTCGAAACGGCTGCTGGCACGTACTACTGCGCCGCCCTGATTCCGCACTATCCATGAAGCCATGAGCAACCTTAATCCTCAAACCGTTCTGAGCGTCCATCACTGGACCGACACGCTGTTCAGCTTTACCTGCACGCGCGATTCCGCGTTTCGTTTCGAAAACGGCCAGTTCACCATGGTCGGTCTCGAAGTCGACGGCAAGCCGCTGCTGCGCGCCTACAGCCTGGCAAGCGCGAACTATGAAGAGCATCTCGAGTTCCTCAGCATCAAGGTTCAGGACGGTCCGCTGACATCGCGCCTTCAGCATTTGAAGGTCGGCGATCCTGTGCTGATCGGCAAGAAGCCAGTAGGCACGCTGGTCGCCGACAACCTCCTGCCCGGCAAAACGCTGTGGCTGCTGTCGACCGGCACGGGCCTGGCTCCGTTCATGTCGATCATCAAGGATCCGGAAGTTTACGATCGTTACGACAAGATCGTGCTTACGCACACCTGCCGTTTCGTCGATGAGCTCGCGTACAAGGATTTCATCACCGAGCATCTTCCGGCGCACGAGCACCTGGGCGAGTTGATCCAGGAAAAACTGGTGTATTACCCGACCGTGACGCGTGAAGAATTCGCGAATCGTGGCCGGATCACTGATCTTATCGAAACAAAGAAGCTTTTCTCCGATCTGGACGTCGCGCCGTTCTCGGTGGAAAACGATCGCGTCATGCTCTGCGGCAGCCCGCACATGCTGCGCGACACGCGTCAGATCCTCGATGAAATGGGCTTCCAGGAAGGAAGCAACAATCATCCGGGACATTACGTGGTGGAAAAGGCTTTTGTTGGCTGATTGATCGGCTGGCTGGCGGCAGGACAAGAGAACCGAAGCCTTGCGCTTCGGTTTTTTCGTTTGGCGGTACATAAACCGCGCGAGATACGAAATGCGCCGTCGCGACAAAAAGCTCCAGAAGGGGCTTTTTCTTCTTATTCTGCTTACAAAAGTTAAACCCATCTGTTTTTCTCATCAAGACGCAACTTTTGATTATTTCTGCTTCGAAAGCACTGTCTGGCGGAAGTCAAAATTAAGTTATCTGCAACGTTTTGCGACGCATAAGTTCCTCTCTCCGATAAAATCTCAGGTTTTCCAATCGATTTTGGCCGCCGGTCCGGCGTGCCATGCCCGAGGTTAGGAGTTCCCTGTTCATGTCTCTGTTCCGTAAGAAAAGCATCGAGCACATGCTCGCCGGCGCGCAGCGCGCCGGACTCAAGAAGACGCTCGGCGCACTCGATCTGACGTTGCTGGGCGTCGGGGCGATTATCGGCACGGGGATTTTCGTGCTGACCGGGACCGGCGCTGTCCAGGCCGGCCCGGCGCTGATGGTGTCGTTCATTTTCGCGGCAATTGCGTGCGGGCTCGCGGCGCTCGCGTATGCGGAGTTTTCATCGACGATTCCGGTTGCCGGGTCCATCTACACGTATTCGTACGCCACGCTCGGCGAGTTGGCGGCGTGGGTGATCGGCTGGGATCTGATGCTGGAGTACGGCCTAGCGACATCGGCAGTGTCTGTTGGCTGGTCAGGGTATCTGCAGTCGCTGCTCTCGGGCGTCGGCGTCGCACTGCCGACCGTGCTGACTGCGGCGCCCGGCGCCGTGCCTGGACAGTTCACCTTGTTCAACTTGCCCGCGTTTCTCGTGATGATGGCGATCACGGCGCTGCTTTCCATTGGCATCAAGGAATCGGCGCGTGTGAACAACATCATGGTCGCGATCAAGGTCGCGGTCGTGCTGATGGTGATCGGCGTTGGCGTGTTCCATGTAACGCCGACGAACTGGCATCCGTTCATGCCGAACGGCTGGGGCGGCGTGTTTGGCGCCGCAGCCGTAATGTTTTTTGCGTTTATCGGCTTCGATTCGGTGTCGTCGGCGGCCGAGGAAGTGAAGAATCCGAAGCGCGATCTGCCCATCGGCATCATTTCTTCGCTTGCGGTGTGCACGGTGCTTTATGTCGCGGTGGCTGCGGTCGTGACCGGCATTGTGCCGGCGGCGCAGTTTGCGAACACTTCGCATCCGGTGTCGTACGCGCTGCAGGTCGCGGGACAGCCGTGGGTGGCGGGTTTTATCGATCTGGGCGCCGTGCTCGGCATGCTGACCGTGATCCTGGTCATGAGCTACGGGCAGACGCGCATCATCTACGCAATGTCCCGCGACGGCTTGTTGCCCGCGCGACTTTCGAGCGTGCATCCGAAGTTCGGCACGCCGTTTTTCACGACGTGGTTCGTCGGCATCTTCTTTGGACTGATCGGCGCGCTCGTGCCGCTGAACGTGCTCGCGGAACTGATCAATATTGGCACGCTAGCTGCGTTTTCGATGGTGTCCATCGCCGTGCTGGTTCTGCGCCGTACGCATCCGGATCTGCCGCGCGCGTTCCGCTGCCCGGGCGTGCCGGTCGTGCCCATCCTCGCGGTGGCGGCTTGCCTGTTTTTGATGCTGAACCTGCAAGCGGTGACTTGGGTCGCGTTTGTTGCATGGCTCGCGATCGGACTGGCCATTTACTTCGGGTATTCGCGTCAGCATTCGAAACTGGGGCGTGGGGTGGAGTGACCCGCCCCGCGTGGGAGAGATTGCCGGACGTTCGCGCCGCCCACCGAGGCGGCGTTTTTACGCTGACAGTGAGGCACCTGTAACATGAGCGGGCGTTCCTTAGCTGTGTTTTACTTTGGTTTCGAAGCATTTACGGCGTTCGCCGAGATCCGCGAAAGCGAAATTCATAAGGCGCGTAAATTCGATGGACATCGACGTGCCGTGCACGTACACCATCGTATTCAGCGCAACGCGGCAATCTCCGGATGCCGGCAGCGAAGGTGAAGAGAAGGGGAAAACATGGACAGCGTGGATCTCGAAGTCCTGAGAAACAGTGCGCGTTGGCTCGAACGCGGGCATCGCGTATTGCTTGTGACGGTGGTCAAGACATGGGGCTCGTCGCCCCGGCCGGAAGGCGCGATGCTCGCTGTACGCGATGACGGTGCGGTGATGGGATCGGTGTCGGGTGGTTGTATAGAAGACGATCTGATCGAGCGCGTCAGGCAACGCGGAATTGAGCAGACGAAACCCGAGAGTGTGAAGTACGGGATATCGGCGGAAGAAGCGCATCGGTTCGGGCTGCCTTGCGGCGGCACGATTCAGCTCGTGCTGGAGCCGCTGTCCGTGGCGAGTGGTATCGCCGAGTTGTGCGAGACGGTGCTCGCGGGAAAACTCGTGACGCGCACGCTGGATATGCAAAGCGGCGCGGTGAAACTCGAACCGGCGCAGGAAACTGATGGCGTCATGTTCGATGACAACACGCTCTCCACCATTCACGGACCGCGGTATCGAATGCTGGTGATCGGCGCGGGGCAGTTGTCGCGGTATCTGTGCAGTATCGCGGTCGGGCTGGATTATCACGTGACCGTCTGCGATCCGCGCGAGGAGTACACGGACGAGTGGGATGTGCCCGGGACGAAGATCGTGCGCACCATGCCCGACGATACCGTCACGGAAATGAAACTCGATGAAC
>NZ_CAXTGZ010000546.1:0-4060 GCF_964243625.1 uncultured Caballeronia sp. | reverse complement strand
TATGAGCTACGCAATCATCGGCTTCGGCAAGATCGGCCAGGCGCTTGCCAAGGCGTTTGCCCGAAGCGGCATCGAAGTATCCGTTGCAACCACGCGCGACCCGGAAAGCTTTGCATCCGCCGCGGCCGCGATCGGACCCATGATCATTCCCAAAAAACTGGAGGAAGCGGTCAAGGCGGACATCGTATTCCTGGCTGTGCGTTTCGAGTCGCACCGGGATGTCGCGAAGGCGCTGTCCACCTGGCAGGGCAAGACCATCGTCGATGTGACCAACGCCTACGGCGTGCCGCCTGAGGAACTGGGGGGACAACCTTCTTCCAGGGCCGTCGCGCAGGCCTTCACTGGCGGAAGACTGGTCAAGGGTTTCAATCATCTGGGCGCGGCCGTCCTTGACCAGGATCCGGCCGTAAAGGGTGGCAGGAGAGTCGTGTTCCTGGCGAGCGACGATGACGGCGCAGCAGCGAAGATTGGTACGGTTGCGGAAAATCTCGGTTTCTCGCCGATCAAACTTGGCGGCCTTTCGGAAGGTGGACTGCTTGTGCAGGCGCGCGGAAATAGCTGGGGTCAACTGATCTTCAAGGACCTGGTCAAGTTCGACGGATGAATTTCATGGGTGATGCAACGTTCACTGGAACGGGTTGCATTGCTCACTTCGCCTTGTCCTGCCCCAGCATCTTCTGCGCTTGCGCCGCGTTCTCCTTGCTGACGAGAATCGAAGGCACGTATGTCGCGGGCGGTATCGTGCGATCGCCCGCAAGATACCGTGCGACGTTGTCGACAGCCGTCTTGCCGATCAAGTAAGGCTGTTGTGCGACCACGGCCGCTGCGCTTGAACGCGCGTCCTTCACGAGCGCGACTGCTTCGGGACTTCCATCCACGCCATAGGTCCGGATCTCACTGCGGTGCGCTGCATCCACTGCTTGCGTGGCGCCTACTTGCGGCCCGTCCCATGCGGCCCAGATCGCCTGCACGGTTCCCTTCGGGTACTTTTCAAGCAGCCTCGCAACCTGCTGACGTGCGTTTTCCACCGTATTCGGAATGACTTCGTGCAACTCGGGCTCGATGATCGTGATCTTCGGATACCACCTCAGCACAGCGCGCAGCATCTCGTAGCGGATGGCATCGACCGGCGTGTTATAGAAGCCGTTGAACACCATGATCTTTCCTTCACCGCGAAGATCGTTGGCGAGCTTCAACGCCAGTTGCTCGCCAATATAAAAGTTATCCGATGTCGTGACGTTGATGCTCGACGGACTGGCGGTATCGACGGTGAAAAGCGGAATGCCTGCCTCGCGAATCTTCTTGAGGTACGGTTCGAGCAGCGCGGCCGAACCAAGCTGTTCGATGATCGCATCAGGCTTCTGCCCGGTCAGCGCCTGCAACTGCTCGACTTGCCTGCTGTCTTCGCGGCCCGCGTCCATGGGAATGGGCGTGCCGCCAAGCCGTTTCACTTCATCGATTTGTCCCTGGTACGCCTTCAAGTCCCAGTAGTGTTCCGTGCCGGCCACGCTGATGCCGATCCGCTTTCCCTTGAGCGTTGGCGCGCTGTTCGAATTAGCGTTGGGATCCGCGGCGAGGGCGCCATATGGCTGCAATAGAAGCATGGTCGCAATGAAGATGCCGCACATCGTGCTGCATCTTCGAAGCATTGCGTTGGTCTTTGTAGTGTCGAGCTTGGTGACCATGTTGAATCGTTTTGACTGAGTTAATGAAGGACATAAGAACTAAGCTCGGTGCCCTGGATACTCATTTTAGATCGATCAACAACCGCGACCTTCGCTTAACGAAACGCTCTCATTTGCGAGGACATCAATTGGAGCATCTTGTTCGATGCCACCGACAACTTCCTTCCTGCACGCGTGACCAGGTGCGCTTCGGCCTGCTTCAGTATTGGATGATCGATTTCAATGGCTAGCAGTTCGCCCGCTGCGAGTTCGGTCGTCACGGCGAACGCAGGCAGGACAGCGAGACCCAGGTTTGATTTTGCGAACTGCTTGAGGATGTTGATGGAGTTGGTCGTGACAACGGGATCGAGCCTGACCTTTTCCGCGAATTCGACGGCCTGGAGCATCTGCCGCGTGCCGTAGGTCGCATGTGTTGCCGCCAACGGATAACCCGCCAGCTCTTTGACGCTCATGGTTTTCTGCTTGCTGGAACGAATGAACTTCGGATTAACGATGGCCATCATCGGTTGCTGCTTGATCGCGCGCGACACGATCTTGGGTTCGCCCGGCGGGTTATAAACCAGTCCGATCTCGCCTTCGTCTTCGGAGATTCTGCGCATGACGTCGTTCGTGCTGCCGAGATCGAGGTTGATCTTGATCCCGGGGTAAAGCCTGCAGAAATGCTGCATGGGTCCGGCCAGGACGTCGGAAACAAAACCTTCTCCGAGCACGACACCGACCGTTCCTGTTCTCAACCCGCGCAATTCCTGCAGACGCGAGATCAGGTCGTCCTTGTGCGCGAGTTGCTCGCGGAAGTATTCGATCAGGATCTGGCCGGCCTCCGTGGGCCGCACGCCGCGTGCGTGCCGCTCGAGCAATGCCGCGTCCAGTTCCGTCTCCAGCAAGCCGATTTGCCGGCTCACGGCCGAAGGCGCTACGTCGAGCCAGTCGGCGGCGGCGCGGATCGTGCCGCATCGGACCGCCTCGAAAAAATAGACGATTCTGCTTTCGGTCAGGTTGTCGGCCATGGCGTGGTTTTCCAGCGCGCGCTTCGAGGGTGAGTGTTCTAAAAATCAGAACGATATCAATATTGGCGCTGATTGATTATAGGGTCTTGCCGACCGAAGATAAGCCTTCCAAACACGCTCGACGACGGACAGACCTTTTCTCTCCGGCCGGGGCGTATTCGCGATGGAGGGGATTTATGCAGACGGTTGGTGTGGTGGGATTGGGGAACATGGGGCGCGGCATGGCGCTTTCGCTCAAGCGCGGCGGTTATGCCGTGCTTGGATTCGATGCGGCGCCCGGTGTCGCGGCCGCGCTCGAAGCCGAGGGCGTCTCGCCGCGTGCGTCCATTGCCGACATCACGCGGGACGCGGATGTGCTGGTCTTGTCGCTGCCGACATCGGCGATCGTGGAAGCGGTCGTACTCGGTGAAGGCGGAATTGCCGCGCACGGAAAGGCGGGGCTTATCGTTGTCGATACAACTACTGCCGAGCCGAACAGCACGCGCAAGGTCGCGGCTGCGTTGGCGGAGCTGAAGATCGGTTTCGTCGATGGTCCCGTGAGCGGCGGTCCGAAAGGCGCGGCAACCGCGACCATGACCATGGTTCTCGGCGGTTCGGAACAGGACGTCGCGGCGGTCGAACCGATCCTCGCCGTGATGAGCGCGAAGCGCGTGCATGTCGGCCCGGTCGGCGCGGGGCACGTCACGAAGATCATCAACAACCTGCTGACGGGCGTGCATCTGCTCGCAACGAGTGAAGCGGTGCGCGCGGCAAAGGCCGCCGGCGTGGATCCGGAGAAGCTGGTCGAAGCGCTCAACGGCGGTTCGGGCCGCAACAGCGCGACGCTCACGAACTATCCCACGTGGATCTTCACCGACACGTTCGATTCCGGTTTCACCATGAAACTGATGCGCAAGGACGTGCGCCTCGCGATGGACTTGCTGCGCGCACAGGACATCGATGCACCGGTCGCCGTGGAAGCAGGGCGCTTGTGGGCGGAAAGCGAAAAGACCATCGGCGATGCGGAGGACTTCAATCGCATCGTGCAATTCATCGAACCAAAGTAAGCGAATTCCGGAGAATCAAAATGGATGACAACGCAGCAGAAAACCTGTTGGCCGCCTTCGCGCATTTCTTCCCGAATGCAAAGACGATCGGATCGTATGTTGGCGGTGAACTCATAGAAGGAACGGGCGAACTGATCCAGCTCTACGATGCCGCCACCGGCAAGCCGAGCCTTTCGTACAAGGATGGCGGCGCGGCCATCGTCGATATCGCCGCGGATGCTGCACAGCGCGCGCAGAAACAATGGTGGGCGATGACGCACGCCGCACGCGGGCGCGTGATGTTCGGCTTCTACGACAGGATTCGAGGTTGCGTGCCAGTCCT
>NZ_CAXTGZ010000545.1:0-4068 GCF_964243625.1 uncultured Caballeronia sp. | reverse complement strand
CCGGATGACTTGAAGCCGCTTCGCGAAGCGGAGAACGTCTCTCGAACGGTGGTTGTGCAGGCGGCGCAGACCGTCGATGAAACCCGATACCTGCTCGATCTTGCGCGCAATGATTCATCTATCGCGGGCGTGGTCGGCTGGGTTCCACTGGACGCGCCGAACGCAGCCGATTTGATTGATGAACTGGCACGTGAGCCGAAATTCAAGGCCGTGCGTCCAATGCTTCAGGACCTGCCAGATGATCGCTGGATCGAGAATCCCGCGTTGGCGCCGGCAATCCACGCGCTGATAAAAAACAATCTCGCCTTCGATGCTTTGATATTTCCGCGCCACGTTGCGTCGTTGAAGATATTTGCGAAGCGTTTTCCTGATTTGCGGATCGTCATCGATCACGGCGCTAAACCGCAAATCAAGGATGGAGACGCCGGGTGGCAAATCTGGGCGGATGGCATTGCAGAGTTGGCGGCCTTGCCGCAAGGGTTGCGTTGCAAGCTGTCAGGTTTGGCGACTGAAGCTGCACCGGGCTGGACAACGGCAATACTGAAGCCTTACGTCGATCATCTTCTGAAGCAGTTCGGACCGGATCGCTTGATGTGGGGAAGCGACTGGCCGGTGCTGAACCTGAACGGCGATTACGCACAATGGCATGACGCAGCGCGGCAATTGACGTCGCATCTGAACGCATCGCAACAACAAGCCCTTTTCGGAGTTACCGCAAAGACGTTCTATCGCTTATAAGGCGTGAAGAATCCCGACGGTATACATGGAATTTCGTGTCAGCAATCGCAACGAAAGCCGGGAATGGTAAAAAGACGTGTCATGTGAATGCTATGGTTCCATCTCACATTCGCTGAAACGCTGCTCCTGACGAGCCCTCTTTACACACGGGGCACATCGAACACCTCGTCAACCGAATCAAAACCTGAAACTGAAGGATCACTCACGATGAAACTGCTGCGCTTTGGGCCGAACGGTCAGGAAAAACCGGGTTTGCTGGATCAGAACGGCAAGATTCGCGACTTGTCGAACGTTATTGACGACATCGCAGGCGACACGCTATCCGACGCCTCCCTTGCGAAACTCCGCGCAATCGATCCGTCCACGCTGCCTGAAGTGACGGGCGAACCGCGCATTGGCCCGTGCGTGGCGCGCGTGGGCAAGTTTGTGTGTATCGGGTTGAATTATGCCGATCATGCTGCCGAATCGAACCTGCCGGTTCCAACTGAACCGGTGCTGTTCGGCAAATGGACCAGCGCGATTTGCGGTCCGAACGACGATATCGAGATTCCGCGTGAATCGAAAAAGACCGACTGGGAAGTCGAACTCGGCGTGGTGATCGGCAAGCATGCAAAGTACGTCAGCGAAGCAGACGCGCTGGACTACGTTGCAGGCTATTGCGTGATCAACGACGTTTCCGAGCGCGAGTGGCAGATCGAGCACGGTACGCAATGGGACAAGGGCAAGGGTTTCGACACCTTCGGCCCGATTGGTCCGTGGCTTGTCACGAAGGACGAAATCGCCGATCCGCAGCGTCTGGACATGTGGCTCGAAGTCGACGGTCACCGTTATCAGAACGGCAGCACCAAGACGATGGTCTTCGGCGTTGCGGAACTGGTCGCGTATCTGTCGAAGGTGATGAGTCTGCAACCGGGTGATGTCATCTCCACGGGCACGCCTCCGGGCGTGGGCATGGGCGTGAAACCCGCGCCGGTTTACCTGAAAGCAGGTCAGACGGTTCGTCTCGGCATTCAGGGATTGGGCGAACAGCAACAACGCACGGTCGACGCGAAGTAAGCCAGCACCGTAAAGAAAAGGGGCCGTTCCAACAACCATTGGAACGGCCCCTTTTCGTTTCATTGCAATAGAAACTTCAAGCGCTCACCGGCTCCAGTTCCGCAGCCATTTCGCTGATCCGATGAATCGTTCCTTGTGCGACCGCGACGAGGCGTTCCGTGCCGCCATCGGTGACGTACACGTCGCATTGACACGTTGCCTGCGTCATTCCGGCATAGATCACGCGTGCGCGAGCCATCAAGGTGCCCGATACCGCCGGCCGCAGATAGTTGATCTTGTATTCGCCGGTGACCACCTTCGGCCCGAGGCGCAGCGCGCCGGCAAAGGTCAGGGCGTTATCGACGAGATAACTCACCACACCGCCATGCACAAAACCGTGTTGCTGCCTGAGTTCATCGCGAATGGTCAGGCATAGCGTGAGACTCGTGGAGTCGACTTGCATGAGCTTCGTTCCCAGCAAGGCGCTAAACGGCTGCGCGTTCAACGCGCCCCGTGCGATATCGACAATTTCGGCCATTCGGACACTCCTACATTTGGTTTCGGTCCAGTCAGCTTGAGTCCCACAAATCCGCATCGGGGCGAGGGGCATCGGCGCGGTCCTGCAGAAGACTGTAGGTAGCGCTTCTCCACTGTGCAAGGACGATCTCGAATTCGCGGACAAATTACCGGTTTAAACGTGATTTATCGGCGATTTAAATGCAGGACGGGATAGTTCACGCAGAAATACGAAACCTGAAACGCGAAACGCCTCGCGCGAATGGCGAGGCGTCCGGAGCACGCTCGAAACACTTTTTGAAGCTTCAGGGCAACGCGTCGTACGCGGTTGCGAGGTGGTAGGGCGTAGTCGAAGGCATTTCCGACCGGACGATAACGCCATCCGCCGTCTGGCTTTCGATCCACCCGTTCGGCCGCAGGAACCGTTTCGTAAAGCGTTCGATCTGCGCGGGCAGTTGAGCGCGAACGGCATCGCCGGAGTGCGTGGCGAGCGCGCGCAGATATTCCGTCTGTGCCCAGATGCGCTGGGTCGAATCGATCACGCCGCCATGTTCACTGACCGATGCAGCCACGCCGCCCGTCACCGGATCCACGCCGCATTGCTGCACGAAATCGAACGCGCGGAACAACGCGTGCTCAAGCCCGGCTGCTCCGAAAGCCGCGTGCCCGCTGCCTTCGACCAGGAACAGCCATTCGAATTGATGACCCGGTTCGAGCCAGTTATTGGCGCTTCCAATCGGCAATTCAGCGATACACCCCGTTTCCTGATGCACGAATGCGCTCGAGACAGCGGCCGCAAGCTTTTCCAGCCGATGGTCGAACACGGCGAAGCCAGTGGCGTCGCGCGCGGCGAGCCACGCTTCGGTCAAATGCATCAACGGGTTTTGCAGCGGCGAGCCGAGTGCGGTGGAGAAGTCCTCGGTCATTGCGGATTGAAACAAGCCGCCTTCGGCGCTCATCAGGCGCTCGATGATCGCCGATGTTTCTTCGAGCACCGTCAGCGCTTTCTGCGCGGCCGCCGGTGCCGCACGCCGGGCATATTCCGCGCAGGCAAAAATCACGAATGCGTGCGTATAGAGGTCTTTCTGGCGCTCGTGCGGCGCGCCGCTCGCGTCGACGCTATAGAACCAACCGCCGTTTTTCCTGTCCTGAAAATAGGTCTGAAGCGAATCGAACAGCGTATCGGCGTGTCCGATGTCCCCCGCGTGCGCGAACACGAAGAGCTGGCGGGCGCATGCCATCGCGCGGTAGCGACGCGCGGGGACGGGCGTCACGCCATCGGCGGAAACGGCTTCGTAGGCGAGACGCATTGCCGGGTTGTAGCCCGGGCCGCGCCAGATGGGCAACACGACGCGCTCGTAATGCGCCTTCAGGGCCGCGCCGGTGGAGGATGTTCCCGCAGTGAAATCTGGGTCGTGCATACGGCTTCAAGAATAAAGGTTGAGCCCGGCGGCGTTGCCACCGGACGCGGGCACCAAGGATAAATCAAAACGGCCGCCTGCCGGACCATCGTCGGTGCCCCGACGCCTGCAAGGCCACCGCAAAACGCAATCAAAGGAGAAAACGCACTTATGCTAGGCAATATGGACCTCATCGCGCGGCTCATCCTGGCCGCTGCGCTCGGCAGCGTGATCGGCTTCGAACGCGAACGGCTCTCGTGGGCGGCCGGGCTGCGCACGCACATGCTCGTATGCGTCGGATCGACGCTCATCATGATCGTGTCGGCGTTTGGTTTTGCCGATGTCCTCGGCCGCGATCACATCGTCCTCGATCCATCGC
>NZ_CAXTGZ010000544.1:0-4072 GCF_964243625.1 uncultured Caballeronia sp. | reverse complement strand
AGGCAGACCTGCTCGTCGGAGATGTCGCCCGGCGCCGGCACCGCCTTGCGCCCGAAGTGACGCCGTCCGATGATCTCCATTTGCGCCGTCGATGTCTCCACGCCATATGCGCGCCGTTGCAGCATGGCGTCGAGCACGTTCCAGCTTTGATTCGGCATGAGTTCGAGCAGGGCTTCATCGACAGCGGCGAGCGCGATCTGCGTGCCGGCCGGCGCAGGCTTGCCGTCCGGCAACGTCACGCGAACCTTCACATGCGCCTTCGAGCGCACGGCGTACGACTTTGCGTCGGGCGTCACCGTGACGCCCAGCTTGTGTACGGCCGTACCCACCTTGATCTCGCCGAGGCCGTACCGGAAAGCGGGCTTCGACAAATCGACGAGCGGCGTGGGCGCCTCATATTGCCGGCCTTCATACCAGAACGCATGCGCCCAGTCGAGCGGCGCTTTCCAGCCCCAGGTGAAGAACGAATACCACGGCACTTCATGAATCCGGCCGCGAATCGCGAGCACGGAGACGTACACGTTCGGCCCCCACGTATCCTGGACTTTCAGTTCGATGGTCGGGTTCTTTCCGTCTAGTTCGACGACCTTCGTTTCCACGATCCCTTCACGTTCCACGGCCACGAGCGCGGTCGCAAAGCGGAACGGCATGCGCACCTGGAAGCGCGCGGTTTCGCCGGGTTCGTAGCTGGTCTTCTCGGGCAATACGTCGATACGATCCGTGTTCTCGCCGCCGAACCAGAGCTGGTCTTCCCGCGTGACCCAAACCGATGTCGTCGCGTTCGCGACACGTCCATCACCGTCTTTCGCAATCGCGATCAGGTCGACGTTGCCCGCTTCCTTGAGTTTTGCATCGCAGGAAAGCAGCCCGTGGTCATCGCTCTTGCCGCTGCACAGCGTGCCGAGGTCCTTGATTTCGGTGTGGTTGTCGTAGGCGTAAAAACCGCCGACCATGCGTTTGCGCGAACTCGTCATGGTGCGCGCAACGCCGCGTATTTCCAGCGCAACGCCGGCGCGCGGCTTGCCCTGCAAATCGACGGCGAGCGCCTGCACCGGCACTGCGTTCCCGACCGATACCCAGTCGCCCGCCTTGATGCCCGCAGCCACCGCCGCAGGCCAGAGCGTCGCGTCGCCGCGCAGCGTCTGGATCTCGCCGTTCGGGTCCGCGAAGGTCGCTTCCAGCGCGAGCCGTTTCGGCGCCTCGACCGCGGGCAGCGATTTCAGCGTGAGCGTGCCCGTGCCGTTACGGTCGAGTGTGAGCGCGGTTTTATCGGCGACGAGTTTTGCCGTCGATGTATCTTCCTGCGCGCTCGAGTTGTCGTCGTCGCCTTCCGTTGCGGGCGCGCTTGCGCCATCGTCCGCAGGCTTTTTGTACGGCGCGAAGCTGAACGAATCGAATTGCGATGCAAACGGCGGCGATGTGTCTTTCATCAACGCCGAGACTTGCACCGGCAGATTCGATGCCGGTCCGCCCGATACATATTCGATCTGCACCGCGAGCGGCGCTTCTTTGGCGGCGACAAGCGCGCCCGTCTTCTGGTCGCGAATCCCGATCGATCCCTTGAACACCGGAAGGCGGAATTCTTCTACGCGGAAACTGCCTGTATCGACGCTCATTCGGCTGGAGCCGGCGCTTGAATCGTCGTCATCGTCGCCGGCGTCGGCCTTGCCGTCGTCGAGCGTCACGCTATATTCGCCGAGCTTCGCGGCGGCGGGAATCGGGAAGGTCGAATCGGCGCTGTGATCGGCGGCCCACTTGAGCGGCAGGTGATAGGTCTGGCCGCTGCCCAGATGACGGATCGTCACGCGCGACGGCATATGCGACGGGAACGCAAAACCGCTGAGCGTTTCCTCGCGCATCAGATGTTTCATGGATACCGTTTCGCCGGCGCGCAAGAGCGTCCGGTCGAACACGGTCGTGGCGCGGGTGGTCTGGTCGCGGCTCATGTCGGTCGGAACGTTAAAACGCCAGCTTTCGATACCGCGATTCCAGTCCGAGCGCACGAACGCCATGTCGGGACCGGTCTTCGGATCGTCCACACGTGCCGAGACGAAAAAGCCCGACCATTCCAGACTCTGTTCATTGCATTCGGCAGCCGCGGCGAGCGGCTTGTTCACGTTTGCAATGCCTTGCGCGTTCGTCCTTGCCGTGGCGATCTGTTCGCCATTGCAATCGCTGATGTCGACCTGCGCGTTGGGCACCGGCTTGCCGCTGTCGAGCGCGGTCACCCAGACGATGCTGTTCTCGCGCCCCTGCTTGAAATGCACGCCGAGGTTTGTCACAAGCACCGACGTACGCACGTACATGGCTTGCGGCTTGCCAAGGAGCGACGCGCCAAGCGCCGGCGACGCCATTTCGACCACGTAAAAACCCGGCTTAGTGATCGGAATGCCGACCACTTCAAACGGACGCAGGGACTTCGGATCGGCCTGCGGCACGCTCAACGTCTCGACGCCCGGTTGCTTTGCGAGCAGCGACAACGAGCGGATATCGATCTGCGGATTTTTCGCTGTGCTCCCCACCGCGTAGACCGGCTTGATGCCGTTGTGCAGCGCCTGCGGCATCTGCTTCTCGATCTGGGAAACGGACATCGAAAAGCCGTCGAACTGGTCGACGGTCTTCATCCATCGGCGAATATCCGTATCGGCGTCCACGCGTAGTTTCGTCACGCTCGATGCTCCCGCGTTCAAGCCGCTGACCTTCAGGTCGGCTTCTACATGACGCAGCGTGACGGGCAACATGGCGGGCATGTTCGGTTCGGCGAAGCGCTCGATGATCCCGAATGTCGACGATGAAAACTTCGCCAGCGGTGGCATGGGAGCGGTCGCGGTCTTCAGCGGGAAGAGATCTGCGTTCGACAACTCACGGCCGCTCGCGTCCTTCAACCCACCAGGCAGTTCAATCGATAAATCCGCGTGTTCCGGCAACGGCGCCGCGAACTCGACCGTGCTGATCTCGCTATCCTTTTCGTCGGGATCGAAGGTCGGCGTTGCGTTGCCGCCCGGGCCACGCAGCGTGATCTTTGCGGCGTCGGTGCGCAGTACGGGCGAGCTGAAGCGGATGCCCAACGGGCGCAGCGGCGTGCAGGGCGCTTTTGCGTTTTCACGTTCGCACGAAAAACTTGCGGTGAAGGGGGCGCGGACATCAAAGTCGAAACGTTTCTCCACGTCGTTCGCGAGACCGCTCGGGCCCGCGACGCCACGGCCATAGACGAGTTGCATCTTCGTGGCCGCGGGCAGGGTCTGCTGGCAGGCGAGCGTGAGGACGCGTGCACTGTCTTTTTCAAGGCGGAAGTGCTTGAGCAAGGCGGTGCGTGCGGTGGCATCGACGGACTTGACGGGAATGCGGTTACCCAAGCCGTTCGATTCGCACCAGATGTTTTGCAGCGCGGAGGCTTCCGTTGCCGGGCCGTTGAGGCGCAGCACAAAGAACTGGTTCTCCTCGATGTCGCCATACCCCGGCATCACGCTCAGGACAAACGGGCCGCCCGTTTCGAAGCGATATTCGCGCGGTCCGGAAAGCGCGTTTCCGGCGTTCGATTTGAGGCCGTCGTTGAGCGCCACCGAGCAGCGCATGCCGGGCGTCAGGTCCTGATCGAAATCGTAGGCCCAGGTTTTATCGTCGACCCAGTGGGCCGAGCCTGACGCGGCACCCGGGGCCGCGCCACCGCTGCAGTGCACCTGAGCCGGCGCCTTCGCGGCGGCGTCGCCGAAGGCGATCATGGGTTCGTCGAACTTGACCACGACTTGCCGGACCTGCGTGACCTTGCCTTGCGGCGAGACGCTCACCGTCCGGGCGGCGTCTGCGCGATGCGTCGCGCCGAGAAAGCCTATTGTCAGCAATGAGACGGCAGCGGCCGAAGCCAGCGTCCAGGTTCGTTTTTTTATGACGCTGATCATCGAATGCGCTCCGGGAAAAGCCAAAACCGCTGGCGATTTTACCGGAGCCTTACGTTAAGCTAAGCATTTGTTTCCATCGTGCGACAAGATTTGATGATTGTTTGCATCGGGTGCGCGTTGTTACGTGAAGATGCTATGCGGGTTTGGCGTCGGCGGGGATATGGCGGCGGCTG
>NZ_CAXTGZ010000543.1:0-4073 GCF_964243625.1 uncultured Caballeronia sp. | reverse complement strand
TGCCCAGCGCTTGCGTGCGTCGTCGGAGCATAGCCTGGCGGTCCTGCTCGGCAAAGCGCCGGCGCAGTTCTCGATGGCGGCGAATCCCCTCGTGCCGGTGCAGATTCGTGTGCCTCCTGGCTTGCCGTCCTCATTGCTGGAACGCAGGCCTGACATTGCAGCGGCGGAACGCGCGATGGCAGCAGCGAATGCGCGGATAGGCGTGGCGAAGTCGGCATATTTCCCATCGCTGACACTGACTGGCGCGGCAGGCGTGGAGTCGGCCACGCTGGGCGATCTCTTCAAGTGGTCGAGCCGAGCGTTTCTTTTAGGGCCGCTGGTCGGAACGGCGCTTACTGTACCGCTCTTCGATGGTGGGCGCCGCAAGGGCAACCTCGCGAACGCGCGCGCCGTATTCGAGGAAGACGCGGCGAATTATCGGCAGCACGTACTGGTTGCGTTCCAGGAAGTCGAAGACAACCTCTCCGACTTGCGGATTCTGGAAGATCAGACGCGAACGGAAGCGGAGGCGGTGAGTGCGTCGAACCGGGCTGCGAGTTTATCGAGGACGCAATACAAGGAGGGCGCAGTGAATTACCTCGATGTGATCGATGCCGAACGTACTGCGTTGCAATCTCAACGTGCTGCGGTGCAGCTCTCCGGCGTGCAGGCGGTAGCGACGGTGAACCTGATACGGGCGTTGGGCGGTGGCTGGGGTGACGCTCCCGCCGCAGACGCAAGCATTGCGCAGCGTTGATCGCCAATTGCATGGCGGCCTGAATCGTGCCGCCATGCCAAGGGATGACTCAGGTGCCAGTCAGGCCCTGCAAACTTATCTTCGATTGGGTGTTCGCCGGTTGCTCACCAAGCTTGGTGAGCGTCCCGTTCACGTCGATCGAATACGCAACGATCTTGTCGTCGCCGGCGTAGTCCTGATAAAGGAACTTGCCGTCCGGACTGACCCACGAATCGTTCGCGAAGCCGGATGTAGTCGATAACACCGGCGGTTCGCTCGCAGCCGATGCATTGGCCAATGAGAGCTTGCCATTGCCGTCGAGCGAGAACAACGAGATCGCTCCGCTGCCACTGCTTACGTAGACGAACTTGTTGTCAGGCGTTATTGCAATCCAGCAAGGCGCTGCCCGCCCTGTCACCGCGACAGGCCCGCTTAGCGGAGTAAAGCTGCCGCTGCTCGCGAATGAGTACGAACTGGCCGTGCCGCCCGCGGCGTCGCTCGTGGCGTACACGCCTGCCTGAGCGCCTTGACCAAAGACTCCTCCGAACGGCCCTACACCTACCGAGGTTGAACTCACCACTTGTCCCAGTGTTCCGTCGGCGTTGATGGGGTAAGCCAGCAACGCATTGGCGGGCTGTACTGGCGTCAGTGTTTTCAGAAAGCCGTTCACAATAACAAACTTGCCGTCGGGGCTGACGCTGACTTCGGTTGGAAGGGCGTCTTGCTGGACGACGGGGTAGGTTCCAATCGATGTCAGTTTGCCATCCGACCCAACGCGATATGCGCCCAGCTCATTCACGCCTTGCTGATGCGTGACGTAAAGCACATTGTTTGCAAAGGCGAGGGACGTCGGTCGGGTGCCGCCTGTCGGCGACACTGCGAGAAGCGTGAGCGTGCCCGACGTCTTGTCGATGGAAAATGTGCTCACGGTATTGTCGCCGGCGTTGGCAACGAAAAGCTGCGAGCCGTCAGTGCTGGTGATGACGCTATGGTTACTCGTCAACGCATCGGGCGCCACGATGTTCCCCATGAAATAGTTGACGCCGTTCGTTCCTTTGCCTCCGGTGAGCACGGCGGGTTGTTTCGTCAATGTGCCATCGGCGTTGCGGATGAAATGCACGACCGCATTCGTGGAATCGTTCGTCTGTGCGAAAAGCTGCGACACGGCAGGCGCGGAATCATTGCCGCCGCCGCAGGCAGCGACGAGTGTCACAACACCGGTCGCCATTGTGAGTTTCTTGAACACGTGTACCCCTCCTTATCTGGTCAGTTGGATTTGCATCTGTGGTGGATCTGACCTTAGTTCGTCGTGTCCGTGAAGCTGGTTACAGCGGCGGCATATTTACCTGGCATCGCGCTGATGCGCCGCGCAATTGCTGTCCGTGCAAAGCTCCTTGAAAAGAATAGAATCGGCTCGCACGAAAATTTTCGCGTTGCTGTAACCGTTGAGCGCACTTGGTCGAACTAGCGAGTGCGCCCGTAGAACCGGACACGGGGCAGCCTGACAATCCTTTTACAGATGCCTTCCGAAAGCAGAGCGCAAACATGGATTTAAACTTCGAATGCACCATGTGCGGCAAATGCTGTCATGACCTCAAGCTGCCGCTAAGTGTCAGCGAAGCACTGGTCTGGCTTGAACGCGGTGATGACGTCCAGTTCCTGTGCGAAGCAGTTCCTTGGCCCGACGAACCGGCCGAGGACAATTTGCTCGCGCAACACAAACGCCGCAGGTCGTTTGCGGCATCGAGCGGCGCATTGCCAGTTCGCATTGTGGTCGTCATCGCGGCCGCATTCGAAGGCGCATGCCCGCATTTGCTGCCGAATCTGAGTTGCGGCGTGTACGAAGAACGGCCGAACGTCTGCCGTATTTATCCGGCCGAGGTGAATCCGTTTATCGAACTGAACCCGCAACAGAAGGCGTGTCCGCCCGAAGCGTGGGCGCCAGACAAGCCCCTTCTGATGCGCGCGCACAGGATAGTGGATGTGCAGACTGCGGCCCTGATCGACAAATCGCGCACGGCCGATGCCGGCGATACCGGCACCAAGGCGCTTGCCTGCGCACATCTGGGAATCGATACGGCAGCACTCGCCAACGAAGGATTGACGATCTATTCGCCGCCGCGCGAGCAGTCGATTGCTGCGTTGAAGCTTGCGCGGAAGACGGGTGATGCAACTGTCTTCGTGCCCGATTGGAAAGTGGCATCGAACCGTCGGGAGACGGTGGAGACGCTGACGTCTATTGGAGCGTCAAGCGTGTTTTGCACCAAGCAAAATGGCGAGTCGTTTCAATATCTGGGTTTCTTTGCTGAGTCGACTTAAGCCAGATTATCAAGCCTTGGCGCGTTTCCCCGTAAGTGGCGCCTCAAGGAATAACACGGCGCTGACGGCGCTTGCTAAGGCAAGAATGGCTGCAAGACTCACGACCACCCGATATCCCGCCACGAACGACTCATCGACTGCCCGTATGATCCGGGCGTTCGAACTGGTCGCCGCGGCAAGCAAGGGACGTTGTTCATCGACTTGATGACGCTCTGCTTGCGAAAGCCCTAATGGTCCAAGGCGTGAATCCAGGGAATGGTTGAAGGTCGCTGAGAGGATCAAACCAAACAGCGCAACCGCGATCAAACCGGCAACACGCGATACCGCATTGTTCACGCCGGATGCCACGCCGGATTGATTTTCCGGCGCTGCGTTCATGACCGACGTGGTCAGCGGCGCAACGCAAATAGCCATCCCTAATCCGAGAATGACGAGAGGCGCAAAAAAAGTAGCCCAATACGATCCACCTATTCCAGGCCATGCAAGCGACCCGAATCCGAGTGCCACGATAAGTGACCCAATCGTCAAGGGGCCTTTAGATCCGTACCGTGCAATCAATCCCCCCGACCAGCGCGAAAGCAGGAAGATGATGAGGATCAGCGGCAATAGCGCCGCTCCGGCTTGTGTTGCCGAATAATGCTGTACCTGGATCAGATTGAGCGGAAGAAAATAGAGAACGCCGCCCAGGCCCGCATACAGGAAAAGCGTGATCAGGTTCGCGCCGCTGAATGTTCGTGACTTGAACAGCGTCAGCGGCACCATCGGCGATGAGGAACGCGCTTCGACCATAACAAATCCCGCCAATGCAGCAACGCCCGCCAGGGCGGCGATAGCCACGCTCTTTCCGCCGTTCACGCCTTCGATCAACGCATAGGTGACGCCGCCCAGACCTGCGCATGCGAGCAGTGCGCCGGGCCAGTCGAGCGCGCTGGAAATGAGCATGTTGCGGCTTTCGCGCACGTGCCGGATCGTCATCCATATGACGAGCGCCGCGAGCGGCACGTTGATGAAAAACACCGCGCGCCAGGAGATATGTTCG
>NZ_CAXTGZ010000542.1:0-4075 GCF_964243625.1 uncultured Caballeronia sp. | reverse complement strand
CAACCGGTGTCCCGGGGCCGTCGGGCATCGGAATGAACGACGACGTCGATGTTGCCGCTTGAGGCGCTGCAATGGCCGACGATGTCAGCGGCGCGTGCGATCCCGTGCCCACGCGTGTCGAGTCGGATGCGACCGGCGCCAGTTGCGTTGGCGCCGGCATGACCGGTATTGAGCGCGGCTGTTCAGCGGGCACGGATGCAATCCGTCGCACGGGCGGCGTTACCGTTGCAACAGGCGCCGTGGCGTTCGGCTTCGGTGCGACATGAGCCATCGCAGGCGGCGTCTTGTTCAACCAGCCGGAACGCGTGATTGCATGCTCCACGAGCGTTTGCGCTTCGACGTTGCTTGCATCGATAGCGAGCACATCACGCGCATTCTGGCGCACGCATACCCACGAGCCGGTGGCTTCGCAGCCGCGCGCCATTTGCAGGAGGTTGTCGCGCGTGCGCTCCAGACCCACGAGTTCTGACTGCGTCCGCTGAATGTTGCCCGCGCTCAATTGCGCGGCCGGAATCTTCGAAAAACGGCGGCGCGCGGTGGTGAGATCGCCGCGCTCGATGGCATCGCGGGCGGCCTGCAGATTGTCGATCACGGCAGCCGGTGTAGCGGGGACACGGGCGGTCGTATCCGCGATGATGGGCGTCGCAACGACCGGTGCCTGCACTGCCGGCTTCTCCGGCGCCACCGCGGCGGAGTGGATGACAGGCGCGGAGGCACCGAGTGCGGCTTTCATATCGATGGCGCCATACGCACTGTGACCGGCCGGTGTTCCGGAAATTGCGCCTTCATGTTCGCCGGATTGCGAATAGATCACCCCGCCGGCGATCAACGCCAGCATGATCGCGCCGAGCGTGACGCTCTTCGAGTTGTCCCAGCGCTGCTCGCCGGTTCCCGCGAACTCGGCTTCTTCAGGCAGGCTCGGATACGGCGACGGCGCTGCCAGCGATCCGCGGCGCGCGGCGAACGGCAGACGCAGTCCGCCTGCGAGCGCCGAGGTGTTTGCGCCCGCGAGCGAACCGCCGTGATCGGCGCCGCAATGCGGACACGTGTCGGCGTCACCCGGGATGGCGTTGCCGCAACGCATGCACGTCACGGTTTCGGCAGACGATGGAAACAAAAGACGGGCCATGCGAAAAACCTCCCGGGACACAAGGGCTGTCCATACCACTTGCGCGTCCGGTTAATTCAGACGAATCGATGCTCGTATGAGGAATTGCTTCGGACTCCCTAGGCCGGACGTGCTTGACGGGAGCGGAACCAATATGTGACATCTGCGCGACGCAGTCAACACATGGTCCGCCGCGCCACGGGCGTGTTTTTGATGTTCAGATGAAGCAGGGAATCGCCTGCACTGGCTTTGTCGGCCAACGTGGCTCGCGGCATGTAAAAGCGACCTGTGGTTTCGTCGGCCACGAGCTAGGTTCTGTCCGAATACACCGCTAGAAGAAGGCCCATTGCGTTGCTTGAACCGCAATCGTGCGGCGTAAAAGTGATTAATTTTTTTGCGCGTTTACGCGAATGCGGCGATTGGCCGGGGCAGCCAACGTGCATTCAATAGGAGGGATTGTTTTGGTATGAAGCGATAGCGAGGCGGCCGTCAGACTGCCGCCTCGAAACAAGACAGGGAGTTTTACTTGCCCAACTGCAGCTTGCCATCCATACGACGATTCAGCCCAAGCGGATTGTCCGTCTTGAGTGCATCGGGCAGCAGTGCGTCAGGCAGATCCTGATAGCTCACCGGACGCAGGAAACGATCGATGGCGAGGCTTCCGACCGACGTCGAACGTCCGTCAGCGGTGGAGGGGAACGGGCCGCCGTGGACCATTGCGTGGCCCACTTCAACGCCTGTGCCGAAACCGTTCACAAGGATACGTCCCGTACGGCGTTCGAGTGCCGGCAGCACCTTGCGGGCCTCGGCGTAATCGGCTTCATCGATATGCAGCGCCGCTGTCAACTGACCTTCCATCTCTTCGATCAGATCGAGCATCGTGCCGAGATCCGGGCAACGCACGATCAGCGAAGCCGCGCCGAAGATCTCTTCCTGCAACTCTGCGTTGGCGCGGAACGCCTCGGCGGTCGTCGAGAACAACGCGGCCTGACCTTGCGTCCCGCCCTTGGCTTCTGCGCCGCGTGCGAGCGTCTTGACGTCGCTGTGTTCGGCCGTCTTGCTGAGCGCCGATACATACGCCTTGTGGATGCCCGGCGTCAGCATGGTTGCAGCCGGGATGTCGCTCAATGCGGCCGACGTCGCTGCAATGAAGGCGTCGAGGTCGGGGCCGTCGACTGCGAGCACCAGTCCCGGGTTCGTGCAGAACTGGCCCGCACCCAATGCCAGCGAACTGGCGAACGCCTTGCCGATCGCCGCACCGCGATTCTTCAGCGCGTTCGGGAACAGCAGGACCGGGTTGATGCTGCTCATTTCCGCGTAGACGGGGATCGGTTCACGACGCGCAGCCGCGAGCTTCATCAGCGCCGTGCCGCCTCCGCGCGAACCCGTGAATCCTACCGCCTTGATGCGCCGATCCGATACCAGGCCCTGACCGACGTCACGGCCGCTATCGAAGAGGAGCGAGAACGTGCCTTCCGGCAAGCCGCAATCCGCGACCGCTTTTTGCACGGCTGCGCCGACCAGCGCCGACGTACCCGGATGCGCCGAATGCGCCTTGGCGATCACCGGGCAACCTGCGGCGAACGCAGAGGCGGTGTCACCACCCGCCACCGAAAACGCCAGCGGAAAATTGCTCGCACCGAACACGGCGACCGGGCCGAGCGGCACATAACGCAGACGCAGATCGACGCGCGGCAGCGGCTGACGCTGCGGCTGCGCCGGATCGATACGCACGCCGAGGAAATCCCCTTCGCGCACGACTGCTGCGAACATGCGCAACTGGCCGACGGTCCGGCCGCGCTCGCCTTCGATGCGTCCACGCGGCAGACCGCTTTCGGCGACACACCGCTCGATCAGCACATCGCCGATATCGAGAATGTTCTGCGCGATCGTTTCGAGAAACCTGGCGCGCGTTTCAAGCGGCAGCTCGCGATACACATCCGATGCCGCCCACGCGAGCGCGCATGCCTGCTCGAGTTGCGCAAGCGTTGCGCCGCCGAAGGCCGGGGCGAGCTGCTCGCCGGTGGCTGCATCGACGCCCTTGATCGAGCCGTTGGTGCCGGGAACACTCTGTTTGCCGATCAGCAGATTGCTGGAGATTTCCATGATGGTTCGAATCCTTGGATGGTGTCAGGTGTAGTGAAGCGAATAGGGATGCGTTACTTGGGTTGCGCTACTTGCCCCAGCTCAGCACGAGCGGGTCGAGGCGCCGCGCCACTTTCAGCAAGCCTTCGCGCGTGGCGGGGTGCATCGGCGCGAAGGGGTGACGGGTCGTGTCCGAACGGATCACGCCGCCTTCCATCATCAGCGCCTTGCATGCTGCTAGGCCGCACTGGCGGTTTTCGTAATTGATCAGCGGCAGCCAGTGTTCGTAAAGATCGGCGGCGCGTTCCGTGTCGCCGGCGGTGTAGGCATCGACGATCTTGCGGATGCCGTCCGGATAACCGCCGCCAGTCATGGCGCCGGTCGCACCTGCATCGAAATCCGGAATCAACGTGATCGCTTCCTCGCCGTCCCACGGACCGACTACAGCGTCGCCGCCGAGTTCGATCAGTTCGCGCAGCTTCGACGCTGCCTGCGCCGTCTCGATCTTGAAGTACGACACGTTCGCCACTTCCTTCGCGAGCTTGGCGAGAAACGGCGCGGACAGCGGGGTGCCCGCGACCGGCGCGTCCTGGATCATGATCGGGATATCGATGGCGTCCGAGACCCGGGCAAAGAACTCATAGACGCCGCGTTCGCCCACGCGGATGGTCGCGCCGTGATACGGCGGCATGACCATGACCATCGCAGCGCCCGCGTCCTGCGCGGCCCGGCTGCGGGCGGCGCACACGTCGCTGCTGAAATGCGTGGTCGTCACGATCACCGGCACGCGGCCCGCCACGTGATCCAGCACAGTTTTCTGAACGACCGAGCGTTCGTCGTCGGTGAGAGCGAATTGCTCGGAGAAATTGGCGAGGATGCACA
>NZ_CAXTGZ010000541.1:0-4080 GCF_964243625.1 uncultured Caballeronia sp. | reverse complement strand
TGAGTTTCGCGCGGACCTTTTTTATCGGCTGAATATCCTGAATCTGCACCTGCCGCCGTTGCGCGAACGGTCGGCGGATATAGCGGCACTGGCCGCGCAATTGTTGTGGCGCACCGGGCGCGTGGTTTCATTCGATGCCGCGCTCAAGGCACTCGACCCGGTCATGCCGATATTCACGAGCTACGCGTGGCCCGGAAACGTGCGCGAATTGCAGAACGTGATCGAAAGGATTTCGCTGGAGCTGGAAGATCCGGCCGCGAAGCCGTTGAAGTTGACGCCCAGGTTGATACGGTCGATAGCGCCTGAGCTCGAGGAAGAAACAATGAATTCGAATCAGGAATCGCTCAAGGCGCGCAGCCGCAAGTTGCAGGCCGATGAGATCCGAACGATGCTGGATTCGTTCGGCGGCGATCGCGGGAGGACGGCGAAGGCGCTGGGAATCAGCAAGACGACCTTATGGCGGAAGCTGACGACACGCTAAACGGTAATGTGTCTAGCCGCGTTCCTGCACGCAAACCCACGGCGACACCACCACGGCCCACAACTCGGGATTACGGTCCGCCAGGTCAGCGGCGGTTTCTGCCGTCGTGCGTTCGAGCAGGCCTGATGACAACCACTCGGTCACGCGCTTCGTATCGTCGCCGGCAACGGCTTCAGCCACACTGACCAGATCGATGTCGCGCGCCACTTTCAGCAACACGCCGCGCGCGAAGAATCGCTCCAGTTCGGACCATTCGATCTGGGCAGTTTCGGAGAAAAGCTTGAGGTATAGCGGGCTGGGAGTTTGATCGTCTTTCATGGCGCAGTGCAGGCGGGTTCGAGCGTCCGACATCATAAACCATCGATGCCGGACGTCCGTTTTTACCGCATGGCGCGACGCTTCAAAGATCGAAGAACACCGTCTCTTTGGGACCTTGCAGATGGATATCGAACCTGTAAATCGTGTTCGACGTTCCCGGTTCACGCTTCGCAATCAGCGTTGCGCGCCGCTCTGCGGGAACTAGCGCGAGCACGTCGTCGCCGGCGTTGGCTTCCGTTTCATCGTCGAAATAAAGGCGCGTGTATGCATGCAGCAGCATGCCGCGCATCAGCACGATCACATCGATATGCGGCGCCGAATCACTGCCCGTGCTGCCCGGCTTGACTGTATCGACCACGTAGCGAAGCTCGGGATCGGTGCCCGTGCCGACCCGCGCGAAGCCGCGGAAACCGGACTCGCGTGCCTCGGCCACTGTGGTGACATAACGGCCGGTCGAGTCAGCCTGAACCATCTCGATCACCGCGTCGCCGATCACTTTTTCGTCGCCATCGAAAACCTGTCCGACGATGCTGATGTGCTGTCCCGCCGATTCCCGGTCTGCAATCGATGGCGTGAACAAGCTCTTCAAGTCGAAGTTGTACTGTTCGGGACACAAGCCGTAAGCGAAATACGGTCCGACGGTTTGCGAGGGCGTCTGGCTAAAGGTCATCATGTTCAAGCCTCCGTCGGGGTCTGGTTCGGGCCGCGCAGCACGATGTCGAACTCGTAACCGAGCGCATGGGCTTCCTCGGTCGTATCGATGGAAAATCGCGAGACCAGCCGGTTGCGCGCGTGTTCCGGCGTGCCCTGGAAGATCGGGTCGAGCGCGAGCAGCGGGTCGCCCGGGAAGTACATCTGCGTGACGAGCCGTGAGCCGAAATATTCGCCGAAGAGCGAAAAATGGATGTGGTTCGGACGCCATGCGTTCGAATGGTTGCCCCACGGATACGCGCCGGGTTTGATCGTCAGGAATCGATACCGCCCGTCGTTGTCCGTCATGCAACGCCCCGCGCCGAGGAAGTTGGGGTCGAGCGGCGCGTCGTGCTGATCTGCCTTGTGAACGTAACGTCCGGCAGCGTTCGCTTGCCAGATTTCGACCAGCGTATTGCGCACCGGCCGCCTGCGTTCGTCCATCACGCGCCCCGTCACGATGATGCGTTCGCCGAGCGGCGCGCCGTTTCTGGCGGCGTTACGGGTCAGGTCGTGATCCAGTTTGCCGAGATCTTCTGCGCCGTAGACGGGCACGCGGCGGTCCTTTAGTTTTTCCTTGAGCGGAATCAGCGGCCGTGAAGGGCTGCGTAATACCGACGACTTGTAGCCAGGATAAGAGTAGGGCGGGTGTGAATCCCAGTCGCGCGGGCTCAGGAGTGATGAGGGAGCATCCATTTTTGTCTCCGGCTTTTAAAATGTGAATCAACACTTTATCGAAGCGGTGAAGTTATGGAAAATGACGTTTTATGCATCCAGACATAACTGATCGTCATGGATAACGAATCCTCTCTTGGCGCTGCGTCGGCTGCGGAACTGGGCAGCCTGACCAGCGGCCGGATCAAGTTCCGGCACCTGCAATGCTTTCTTGCCGTGACCCAGTTCGGGAGTGTGCAACGCGCGGCGGACAGCCTGTCGATCACGCAGCCGGCGGTATCGAAGACCATTGCCGAGCTGGAATCCATTCTAGGCGTGCGATTGTTCGAGCGCGGCCGGCGCGGCGCCGAGCCGACGCGCGAAGGACGTCTGTTCGCGCCCCACGCCGCGGCTTGCGTGGGCGCTCTGCGCGAGGGTGTGGACGAGTTGTCGCGTCATGGCGTCGAACATCCGGGAACAGTCTCCCTCGGCGTGCTGCCCACGGTTGCGCCCGCCTTGTTGCCGCCGACGCTCGCGGCTTTCCGGGCGCGGTGGCCGGGGGTATCGGTGAAAGTGTGGACCGGGTCGAACGGGCAGTTGCTCGAACGCCTCAAATCCGCCGATACCGATCTGGTCGTCGGCCGGCTTTCCGAACCCGAAGGCATGGTCGGGATGACCTTCGAGCAGTTGTATCGCGAACCGCTGACGGTCGTTGTGCGCAACGATCATCCGCTCGTGCACGAAAGCAATGTAACCGCGAGCTTGCTTGCACGCTTTCCAATAGTCGTTCCACCGTTCGGCACGTTGATCCGCCAGTCCGCCGAGAGCGTGCTGACGGCTTTCGGCGCCCAGGCATCGAGCTCGCTGATCGAGACATTGTCGGTGTCGCTTGGACGCGCTCTTGCATTGCACAACGACGCGGTATGGTTTGTGCCTTCGAGCGTAGTCGAGCACGACATTGCATTGAAGTTGCTGACACGCCTGCCCATGCCTTTCGCAAGTGCCGATGAACCCATCGGCCTGATCCTGCGTCACGACCGTGCGAAGTCACCGGCGCTGGATAGTCTTATCGATGCAATCCGTGACGCGGGGCGCGAGCGCGAGGCGGTGCGTATCGGTATGAAATAGCTTGCTGGAGCGTGTGTTGCAGGCACTTGTTACCGCGCGAGCGGCATCGGCAAAACCCCATTAGCATACGTGCGATAAAAGCTATATAAGTGGCTCGAGTAAAGCGGTGCATGCACGTGAAGCAGCCTTGCGATGGACTACAGGCAACCTTACTGTAACTGCGCGCAAGATATCTTCGTGCAACCAAACCTTGCTTTGCGATGTCTCACTTGCCCGAACCTAATTAACAAGACGCCACCAAAGCCGCCAGCACGATGAAAACCGTATTGCTCGTCGACGACGATCCCGAGACCATCGAAGCGTGGACCCTGTGCATGCAGTCGGAGGAGTGCAAGGTGCTGTCCGCCTTCGACGGCAACGGCGCACTGGCGTTGCTTGGAGAGAACCTCGTCGACATCGTGATATCGGACTGGAAAATGCCGGGGCTCGGCGGCGCGCTGCTTTGCCAGACCATGAAGACCAACTCGGCGACGGCGCATATCCCGTTCTTGATGATCTCGGGCCATCCGCATCCGCCGGCTTTCGTTCATTACGATGGCTATCTGCAAAAGCCTGTCGAGATTGAAGCGTTGTTGTCGGCGGTAGACCGGCTTTGCGCTGCAAAGCGCCGCCGGCCGTATTGAAAAAGAGCGGGGCTCACGCAAGTCGCGTCATCTCTTTTTCCATGCGCTCCTGAGCGAGCCGGTTCAACTCTTGTGGCACCACGCAATCGGCGGGAAGCGGGGCCATGACGATCACGCGGATATGGCCGGGCTGATCCGGCCAGCCCTTCGCGGGCCAGTATTTCCCCGCGTTATGCACGACCGGCA
>NZ_CAXTGZ010000540.1:0-4103 GCF_964243625.1 uncultured Caballeronia sp. | reverse complement strand
GCAACGCTTCCGGATCGTCCAGCTTGGCCGCAACCGCGCTGTGACCCAGTTCTTCCACGACGATCATCGCGGTTTCCTGGTCCAGCACCTGGTTGATCGTGACCATCTGGCCCAGCTTCATCATCACCTTGATGACTTCCGAAGCCTTCACGGACATCTTGTGCGCCAGATCCGCCACCGATACCGTTTCCGGCACGTGCACTTCGCGCACCACTGGTTCCGTCGGCGCCTGGAAATTGGTCTGGTCCTGATGCTTGCCACGACCCTTCGGGCCGCCGCGCCAGCCACGGTCTACGCCGCCACTGGTGTCGCCACGCGTCTTGATGCCGCGACGCTTGGCTGCATCGTCCTGCCAGCTGCTCTTGCCACCGGCCTTCTTCTTGTCCGGTCCGAGCGACGGCGCAGCCGCAGCCGGTGCGCCGGCAGCGGGCTTTTTCGCCGCTGCGGGACGTGCCGGTGCCGAACCCTCCGGACGCGCCGGTTTGTGCAGCGTGCCCTTGGCTTCGGCAGCCTTCACGCCTTCCGCCACCTTGGCGGCAGCCGCCGCAGCAGCCACGGCAGCCGGAGTCGGCTCGGGCGGCTTCGCCTGCTGGGCCTTGCGCGGGGTATTCATCATTTCGCGGATGGCGCGGGCTTCGGCTTCAGCCGCGGCACGGCGCTTCGCAATCTGATCGTGCTCGGCACGCGCCTTTTCAGTCGCGGCACGTGCAGCGTCTTCTGCCTTCTTCGCAGCTTCGCGTTGAGCGGCGCGCTCGGCGGCGGCCTTCTCATCGACTTGCGGCGCAGCCGCTTCAGCTTTCACAGGTTCGTCAGCCACGTTTTCCGTCTTCGATTCGGTACGCGTATCCTGACGAGCAGTCGCCGCAGCACGCGAGATCTCGGCGGCTTCCGCTTGCGCGGCAGCACGTTTCGCTTCTTCTTCCTCAGCGCGGCGGCGTTCGGCTTCTGCCGCCGCTTCGCGCGCAACACGCTCCGCCTCTTCGCGCTCGAAGCGCTCCTGGCGTTCCTTCAGTTCAAGCGCTTCTTTTTCAAGCAGCTCGGCAGCATGGCGCGCTTCTTCATCGCGACGCTGCAATTCGGCTTCATCCACTTCGTCTTCGACGTGGTTCGCACCTTCGGCTACCTGTTCGGCACCGCTCTGATCGCGCTGCACGAACACGCGCTTCTTGCGGACCTCGACCTGAATGGTGCGAGCTTTACCCGTAGAGTCGGACTGTTTGATTTCCGACGTATGCCGGCGGGTCAAAGTGATCTTGCGTTTGTCGGCATCGGCGGAACCGTGCGACTTGCGCAAGTGTTCGAGCAGGCGCGATTTGTCCGTCTCGGACAAATCGTCATCCTCGCTCGCTTTCGTGACGCCAGCCGCCTGCAACTGCTCGAGCAGGACGCCCGCAGGCATTTTGAGTTCCGCGGCAAATTGGGCTACGTTGTTACTCGCCATTCATTCCTCTTGATGCAAGGACAAATTCCCTGCTGTTTGATCGGGGTCATGCGGCCAGCCGGCCGCGATATATCAGTGCGCCATGGTCATTTCTCACTGGAACCAGTGTTCACGTGCTTTCATGATCAACGCCTTAGCGGCATCCTCTTCAATACTGGTCATCTCGACCAGCTCATCTACAGCCAGCTCCGCGAGATCGTCGCGTGTCCGGACTTGATGTTCTTCAAGCTTCGAAAACAACTCGTCGGTCATGCCTTCGAGGCTCTTCAGGTCGAGCGCAACGCCTTCGACCTTCTCTTCATTCGCAATCGCCATTGTCAGAAGTGCGTCACGAGCGCGGTTACGCAGTTCGTGAACGGTGTCTTCGTCGAAGGCTTCGATTTCGAGCATTTCGTTGAGCGGCACATAGGCGATCTCTTCGAGGCTGGTAAAGCCTTCGTCGATGAGAATGTCAGCGACTTCCTCGTCGACGTCGAGACGCGCCATGAACAGGCCGCGCAACGTGCCACGCTCTTCGTTCTGCTTCAGCGCGGACTCGTCCGGCGTCATGATGTTGATCTGCCAGCCGGTCAGCTCGCTGGCAAGACGCACGTTCTGGCCGCTACGGCCGATGGCGACCGCCAGTTCATTCTCGTCCACGACGACGTCCATCGAATGTTTTTCTTCATCGACGACGATCGACTGTACGGCAGCCGGCGCGAGAGCACCGATCACGAACTGGGCGGGATCTTCCGACCATAGCACGATGTCGACGTTCTCGCCACCGAGCTCGTTGCGCACCGCCTGCACCCGCGAACCGCGAATTCCGACGCACGTACCGATCGGGTCGATACGCTTGTCATAAGCGATCACCCCGATTTTCGCACGCACGCCAGGATCGCGCGCAGCCGCCTTGATTTCGAGCAGGCCCTGCTCGATTTCCGGCACTTCCATTTCGAACAGTTTCATCAGGAACTCGGGCGCCGTGCGCGAGAGTTCGATCTGCGGGCCGCGTGCGGTGCGGTCGACCTTCGCGATATAAGCGCGAACCCGGTCGCCGACCCGCAGGTTTTCCTTAGGAATCAACTGGTCACGGCGCAGCAACGCTTCGACACGGCCCGATTCGACGATGAAATTACCCTTGTCCAGACGCTTGACCGCGCCGGTCATGATCTTTTCGCCGCGTTCCAGGAAGTCGTTCAGGATCTGCTCGCGCTCGGCGTCTCGAACCTTCTGGAGAATCACCTGCTTCGCAGCCTGGGCACCAATCCGGCCGAACTCGATGGACGGAATGGGTTGCTCGATGTACTCGTCGATTTCCGCGTCGGGCTTTTCTTCCTTCGCTTCGAACAACAGGATTTCCTGGTCCGGCTCCTGAAGACCCGCTTCGTCCGGCACCACTTTCCAGCGGCGGAACGTCTCGTGCTCGCCGCTTTCACGGTCGATCGCCACGCGGATGTCCACATCTTCCTCGAACAGCTTCTTCGTTGCCGAAGCAAGCGCTGCTTCGAGCGCTGCGTACACCACGTCCTTGTTGACGTTCTTTTCGCGCGCCAGCGCATCCGCCAGCATCAAAACTTCGCGACTCATTGTTTGCGGCTCCTAAAGTCAACTTTGGGGACGAGACGTGCTTTATCGAGGTCTGCGAGCGTGAAATCGAGCATCGCAGCGCCGCCGTCCTTCCCTTCGAATTCCAAACCGATCGACTCGCCGTTCGGTGCATGCAGGATGCCCCGGTACGACTTGCGCCCGTCCAGCGGCTTCTTCAATGTAATGGTGGCTTCGCTGCCCGCGAAGCGTTCGAAATCCGCCAATTTCTTGAGCGGACGATCGAGACCCGGCGACCCGACTTCAAGACGCGAGTAATCGATATTCTCCACTTCGAACAGATACTGAAGCTGACGTGTGACTTTTTCACAGTCTTCAATCGCGATTCCGGCGGGCTGGTCGATCGAGATACGCAGCAAACCGCCCCCCGCGCGCTCGATTTCAACAAGTTCGTAGCCCAGGCCCGAGACCGTGGTTTCGATGATTTCCGTCAGTTGCACAGTGAAAGACTCCAAGATGTTCGCGCGCTCCACGCCGAACACCTGCGGACCGCGCCTTGAGCCGGCGCATTCACTTACCCAAGATGCTGAACCGAAAGCCCAAAAAAAAATGGGCGCAACGCCCATCCTTCTGTACCGCGATCACATCCGGGCGGCGAAACAATCACCATGCCCATCGACTTCGTGATTTTAGCCATTTTTCGGGATAAACGCAACCAATACGCCCTGTGTGCAGGCGTTTGACGGCCATTTACAAGGCAAATCGAAGGTGTTTATCGCGCATTCGCCGCACTTTCGTGCGCTTTCTTATTAGCAAAGGCACGCGGATGCCGCCGCGGGCAGGCTGAGCGGGCAATGCACGCCCAGCCGAATGTCTTTTGCCATGTCGGCAAGCGCTGTTCAGCCGGCGACCGTCGCCTCAGATCAACGACCGATCAGCGTCCGCGTGTACGGTTACGCGGCGCGGGCCGTGCACCATCGCGTGCAGGTCCGCCGCGCGAATTCCCGCTATTGCCCTGCGGACCTGTACCCGGGCCGCCTTGGCGGCCGCCCTGACCGGACCTTTTGCCGCCGGCGTTCGCCGGACGACCGCCCGGTGCGCCGTTGCCCATGCCGGGACTCCCCGGCGGACGGCT
>NZ_CAXTGZ010000539.1:0-4105 GCF_964243625.1 uncultured Caballeronia sp. | reverse complement strand
TGTTGAAAAGGCGAATGGAGACAAAGGCCATGAGCAAGTCCGGTGCCATCGATCCGGCACGCCTGCACATGGGGCGGGGATCGCGTGATTGCAGGTAAGGGCTACATTCAACGGTAAAAGCGGCGAAGGCATGCGCGCGTGCCTTTCCGGGATTTTCGAAAGGAGTTGTTCATGTTAACCAAGTAGGTTAATATGATTAAATGGAAAAAAGCGTCCCTCACTGCCGGCTTGCGATCGTTCTCGCTCTGCTCGAAGCGGGCATGGTGCGCTCGACCATGTCAGCACTGAGTGGCGCGGCGGCAATGGGTTTTGACTTCAACGACATGATCGAAGTCATCAGGGCATTGGCGCCAAAAGATTTTTATAAGAGCATGACAACGCACGCCGATCACCGCGTTTGGCAGGACGTCTACCAACCAACCAACCACATCCGCCGGGCCGGTGTACTTGAAACTGACGGTCATAGATGACGTGCTTGTGGTGTCCTTCAAGGAGCTATGAACATGAAGTGTCCAGTCTGCGGCGCAGCAGAACTCGTTCGTGATACACGCGACTTGCCATACGCGTACAAAGGCGAGTCGACAATGATCCCTGACGTAACCGGCGACTTTTGCCCGGCGTGTGGCGAAGCCATTTTCGATGCGACCGAGTCGTTGCGCATCAATGCAGCGATGCTGGAATTCAACAAGCAAGTCAACGCAACGATTGTCGATCCGGCTTTTATTGCAAGCGTGCGCAAAAAGCTTGCTCTCGATCAACGCGAAGCGGCCGAAATATTTGGCGGTGGTGTGAACGCGTTTTCCCGCTACGAAAACGGTAAGACAAGGCCGCCTTTGGCCTTGGTGAAGCTGTTGAAGATTCTGGATCACCACCCTGATCTGTTGGAAGAGGTCAGAGCTGCATGATCACCAAACGCAAACTGCCGCCCAAAGGGCGGCAGTATTACAAGAGGCCGTTACGTCAGTACCCCTGAGCCGGCTTACAAATCGCTCGGATACGGCGCCTTAAGCCACTTCGTCGACAGCTTGTTCAGTGTGCCGTCGTTCTTGGCCTTCAACACGGCTGTATCGACTTCCTTCAGCAAGCGCGTCTCGCCCTTGTTCACCGCCACATGATCCGGCGAGCTGAAAAGCTGGAACTTCTGTTCCGGCGCGATCGGCGGGTTACGCGCGATGATCGTTGCACCCACGTCGTTGCCGACCACCATCAACTGTACCTGGCCCGACAAAAACGCCGAGATTGCACCGTTGGGGTCATCGAAACGCTTGATGGTCGCATCCGGCGGCGCGACCTTCGTCACGCTCAGGTCTTCCAGCGTGCCGCGTGCAACCGAAATCGTCTTGCCGGCCAGATCCTTCTCGCTTTTCACGGGCAATGACTTGGGTCCAAACACCGCCAGGTAATACGGCGCATACGGTCGCGAAAAATCCAGCACCTTGTCGCGCTCGGGCGTCTGCCCCACGCTCAGCAGCACGTCGGCTTTGCCCGTCGCAATGTACGCCATGCGGTTTTCGCCGGTGATGGGCACGAGTTCGACCTTGACCTTCATCGCTTTCGCCAGGTAATCGGCCATCTCGATGTCATACCCCTGCGGCTTCATATCCGGACCGATAGAGCCGAACGGCGGGTAATCCATGAACACGCCGACCCGGACGACGCCGCTTTTCTGCACGGTATCGAGGGCATCGGCATGGGCGAACGAGGCCCCGGCGATCGGTGCGGCGAAAGCAGCCGCCACGAAAATGCGCCGGGCAAGGCGGGAAAGACGAAGGGTCATGATGGTGGCCTTGAGCAGAGGTCGAAAAACGGATGGTTCGCGGATCGAATGAACGCCCGCATGAACGGACTGTAGGGAGGCCAAAATCCCGGAACAATCGAAATCTGCTCATGCCAGCCATGACGGCCAGGCATGGCTCGCACCTATTTGACGAGCGCGAGGACGTCCTTGAAGCGCGGATGCCGGCAGCTTTCCAGCCAGCCGAAGATCACGGTTTCGGCGGTAGTGGGGAACGCGCCGTCTTGCTGGGCTCCCGCCAGTGCGATTGCCTTATTCTCCGGCGCGCGTGAACCGGTGGCATCGGCAACAAGTTCTACCGTATAGCCGAGCCTCAGCAAACCGCGCACGGTCAGCAGCACGCAGACATGCGCTTCGCAACCGGCCACGAACAACACGGTGTTCCTCGACGGCAACGCAGCGGTGAATTCGGGGCAGAGGGTGGCGTCGAAGGTATGTTTTTCTATTAATCGATGCCGCTCGCCAATCAAGCCATCCACGGTCGCACCCAGGCCATGCGAATTTTGTTCCGTGAAAAGTACCGGGATATGGAGCAGATCCGCCGCCCTGATGAGCGCGGCGCAATGCCTGAACACGCGTTCCCCTTGTTCGATATGCGGCATCAGCTTCGCCTGCATATCGACCACGATCAACGCGCGGTCGGGTTTCGATTCAGGCTTCACTTTCCATGATCCGGTCGATCAGCCGCGCGTTTTCTCCCGCCGATCCAATGCCTTCGTGCTTGGCCATTGGAATGAAGAAGTGCGTCTTCACGTTCGGCAGATTGGCGCGTTCGAGCCACCCGTTCAGATGTTGCGTGAGGCGGTGCGCAGGGGCATCGAGTTCTTCACGCAAGCTCGCAGGCAATTGCTCCAGATAGCGCGCCTCGGTCTGATACGGTTCGGGGGCGACGCACAATGCATCGGGACGGCCATCGGGGTCTGCCGGCAGGCGTTCGAGCGCCTCGCGCAAAAGCGCCACGCCCAGACCCTGACTGCGCCAGCTCTTGCGCACTTCCCACGTACCGATAAACACCACCCGGTGCGTATTGAACACTGAACACAAACGTTCCGGCCCGAGCGCCTCGGTTGCGGCGAGCGCCATAGACAGCATTTCGCCGGAATACGTATCCAGCACATACACCAGGTCGGCGCTGCTCTGAATGGGTGGCACTTTTACGAGCTTCAATTCGACGGCCGCCACGACGATATCCGTCCCCGCCTCGTGGAAGACGGCGAACGCGGTGCCGAGGCGTTCGTCGTCGACTTGCGGATATTCATGACGGTACGTCATGGTCAGCAGGAACGGGCCGATCTTCTCCCTGTACGCGAGCGGCTTGTCGACGTCATAGTCGCTCGTGCCTTCCAGCCCGTACGGATCGTAATCCTGCGCTGCCGTCTCGCCCGGTGCACGCAATCCGCCAACGGCCGCAGCCGGCCGGCGCGACTTTGGCACGAGGTCTTCCGGCAAACCTTCCCAGCTCAGCCGGAGGAATTCGCGTCCGCCGCGATAATGCGTTTCAAACAGCGACGCCACCGGCGCGCCCGAAAACGGCGCGAGGATGCGCTCGGCCGATTCCATCGCGCGATCCATGAGCTGGTCGGCTTCGGCAGGATCGGGCACGTGGCGCGTGGTGTCATCGGCCGGTCCGCCTTCTGCCGCGTGCTGCTGGCGCGCGAGCTCGAGCCATTGATCCGCGGCGCGTTCGGCCAGAAAGCCCGCCGCGATCTGATAGCCGGACAAGACGATCGACTTGCCGGTTTCTCCAAGCGGAAACACGTACTCGTCGGTCATTACATCTGCGACGCTCACCGTTTTGTAATCCGTACGGGGTGACGGCGCGTTCGCGGTTGCATCGTAACGTTCATGCGAAAGCACGTAGGCAGCGAGATCTGTCGCGCCGGGTGCTGCGTTCGGACCAGCCGTCGTTGCGAATGCCGAGGCGCTGGTGGGGAGCAGAGCCAGCAGGGAAACGTGCTTCATGAATGCCATCTCCGTCTCTTGGGGTTGTCATCGTAGCAAAACCGGCGCCTTTTGCTGCGGCCGCCGGCGGTTCGGCGCGAGAGTTGCTACTGGTACGCTGTTTGGTACCACCATTTTCATTGCCTGGCGCAGTACCGACACCAGATTATAGGGAGCCGCGATGAACCGCCTCATGAGCAACTCTAATGATGAAGCGCGCGACAGGGAAGCCGCACTGGTCAGAGGTGGCGAAGCGAAGCACGAAGGCGGCTGCGCGTGCGGTGCGTGGCGGTTCGTGGTTTCATCGGAGCCGGATCGCGTCGGGCTGTGCCATTGCATGACATGCCGCAAGGTGCATGGCTCGGCATT
>NZ_CAXTGZ010000538.1:0-4109 GCF_964243625.1 uncultured Caballeronia sp. | reverse complement strand
AATCTCAAGTTGATACAGCTTCGTACGCAAACGCAATTGGAAATTAATACACCTGCTCACGCGGTTATTAGCTGGGTGCTACCTCCTTCGAATTACGTCTGCGTTTGATGTCGTCCCCGTCGTGCAAGTGCGGCGGCGCAATTCTGTTGATCATTCCAGCCTGACGTTTTTCCTTTAGCCGATACGATTTACCGGAGATCGGCACGACGTGTGCGTGATGAAGCAGCCGGTCGAGCAAAGCCGCAGTGAGCGTTGCGTCGTCGGCAAAGGTCTGATCCCACTGACCGAACGGCAAATTACTGGTGAGGACGAGACTGCCCGTTTCGTATCGTTTGGCAATGACCTGGAAGAGTAAGTTCGCTTGTTCCCGATCCATTGGCAGGTATCCCATCTCATCAATGATCAGAAGTCTGTACGGCTTCGTGATGCGCTTGATGGTTTCCTCGAGCTGGTTACGCCGCAACGCGGTCGTCAATTGCATCAAGAGGTCGGCGGCGGTGATAAAGCGAACCCGGAACCCGGCCTGCGTTGCACGATATCCAAGTGCCAATGCGAGGTGAGTTTTACCCACGCCACTAGGTCCGAGCAGTACGACATTCTCCGCACGCTCCACAAAGGCTAGGCTGCTTAGCTCGAGAACTAGCGGTTTGGGTACGCCGAGTGCGAACTCGAAATCGAAATCATCAAGCGTCTTGATCGCCGGGAAGCCGGCGAGACGGGTCAGCATCCGGCGCATTCGTTCCGTGCGAGCCATTGCTTCATCTTTTAACGCATGTTCGAGGAAGTCGAGATAGCCAAGCTCGCGCTTCGCAGCCATTTGTCCAAGGTGCGCAATCTGCGTCGGCAAATGCAGGAGGTTGAGTTGCTTACACAACACGGTCAGTCGCTCGAGCTGCGGCGTCATGCGTTCACCTCCTGCGTTCGGCTGAAGGCATCGTAGACCGACAACGGATGCTGCAGCGGTTTTTCCCATTCCGACGTTGCATACCGCGATACCGGTTTCGGTTGCTCATGCGGCGTCGCTCCAGTTCGGACCGACCGTCCCACGTACGGTGCCGGCAGCGGCAGCAAATGTGGGCGCTCTTCGAGCAATACCTCAGCCGGTACGCGTTTCGTGGTGCCGTGAAGACGAACGTTGGCGACATCGCGCAGCCACCGCCTGACACGCTCATTGCAAAGGCCACAGTCCGCTGTCAACCCGGCTTGTTTAAGCATTGAGACCAACGGGACCCAGAAGCTGTAGCGCAAATAACCATTCATACGCTCGACTTTGCCTTTCGTCTTTGCACGGTATGGTTTGCAGACGCGAGGCACGAACCCGTGATGTTTAGCGAAGTCGGCGAATCCTGGATGATATCTATGCTGTTTCTTGCCATATGCATCGCGTTTCAGGATTACCGTTTTCATATTGTCATACACGATTTCTCTGGTGACGCCTCCAAACGCCTCGAATGCCCGCACGTGGCAAGCCAGCAGCGTTTCAACACGCATGTCGGTGACAAACTCCGCGTAGCTTACGCAGCTGTAGCCCAACGTGGCGACGAACGCCGCGAGCATGCCGAGCTTGTGCCCCGGCTTACGAAACTCGATCCAGTCCATCTGCATCTGTTGGCCCGGCTCGGTCTCGAATCTGACTACTGGGTCGGGACGCGCAGCGGGTCGAAGTTTCTGCAGATAGTCCTGCACCTGTCGCAATCCGCCCTTGTAGCCGCGCTCCTCAATCTCTCGCTTGAGCACCGTCGCCGGGATCCAGTCTGGCTTTGCTGCTTCGACCCGGCCCTGAAGATACGACTTAAACGGCGCAAGCTTACTCACGACGGGCTCACGCACTTTGCGATGCGGAGGACCCAATGCCAGATATTTCCGAACCGTGTTGACGGCCATGCCGGTCTCTACCGCGATGTCTCGCAGGCTGTTTCCCTGACGACGCAGAATCTCGATTTCCATGTACTCCTCGTAGCTGATCACGGGCCGCCCAAAAAGAGCAACCCTACAACGAGGTGTATCAATTCCTTAAACGCGTTGCTGTATTAATTACAACTGCGCGTGACACTTGCAAAACGAGTGCCTTTCTCAGGATCAAGACTACGTGAAGCCTGTCGGAATGCAAACAAAAGTGTTCTTAGGGATAAACCTAGTTCGTATACAAGAACAAAACAGCCTAGACTTCCACCATGTTTTCCATATCAGCGCGGTCTCCATATGGGTCAGACCGACGCCACCTGCCAGATAACGAGGATCCGTCCATGCTGACAACTGCTACCGACCACGAAGAGATCCGCGACGCCGTCCGGGCGTTATGCGCGGAGTTCCCCGATGAGTACCATCGCAAAATCGACGAGCAGCGCGCGTATCCCGAGGCGTTTGTCGATGCGCTCACGAAAGCCGGGTGGATGGCGGCGCTGATTCCGCAGGAATATGGCGGTTCCGGCCTCGGATTGACCGAAGCGTCGGTGATCATGGAAGAGATCAACCGCGCGGGTGGCAACTCGGGTGCGTGTCACGGGCAGATGTACAACATGGGCACGCTGCTGCGGCATGGCTCACAGCGGCAAAAGGATTTTTATCTGCCGCAGATCGCAAGCGGCGAATTGCGTCTGCAATCGATGGGTGTAACCGAACCCAGCACCGGTACCGACACGACCAAAATCAAGACCACGGCGGTGCGTCGAGGCGACCGCTACGTGATCAACGGCCAAAAGGTCTGGATCTCGCGCATCCAGCATTCGGACCTGATGATCCTGCTCGCCCGCACGACGCCGCTGTCAGACGTGAAACGGAAGACGGAAGGCATGTCCATCTTCGTGGTGGACTTGCGCGAAGCCGTGGGCAAAGGTCTCGTGGTCAGGCCCATCCCGAACATGGTGAATCACGAAACCAATGAGCTCTTTTTTGAGGACCTCGAAATTCCTACTGAGAATCTGATAGGGGAAGAAGGCCAGGGTTTCAAATACATCCTTGACGGCCTCAACGCAGAGCGAACGCTGATCGCGGCGGAATGTATCGGCGACGGCTACTGGTTTCTGGAGCGGGTCGCCAAATACGTCAACGAGCGAGTGGTTTTCGGCCGTCCAATCGGGCAAAACCAGGGCGTCCAGTTCCCCATCGCCGAGGCCTACATTGAAGTCGAGGCGGCCAATCTGATGCGCTGGGAGGCTTGCAAACGGTTCGATGCTCACCAGCCATGCGGCGCGCAAGCGAACATGGCCAAGTATCTTGCGGCGAAGGCGTCGTGGGAAGCGGGCAATGCGTGTTTGCAGTTTCACGGCGGCTTCGGTTTCGCCAATGAATACGACGTCGAGCGCAAGTTCAGGGAGACGCGCCTTTACCAGGTCGCACCAATCTCGACCAATCTCATCCTCTCCTATGTCGCCGAGCATCTGCTTGGCCTGCCACGGTCGTTCTAGTTTCAAAGTGCCGCCCCAGGAGACAGCTGTGTCCAAGCAACTGAACAGTAAAACGCTTCCCGAACTCGTTCGCGAACTCGCGAAAAAATACCCGGACCGTGAAGCAATTGTCGACGGTGACCGCAGAGTCACGTTTCGCGGCCTCCATCACGCGGTCGAAAATTGTGCGCGCGGACTGATGTCGATAGGCGCCGGCCCCGGCGACAAGATCGCGATTCTGATGGGGAACCGGTTGGAGTGGGTCGTCACGTCGCTGGCTGCTACGTATATCGGCGGCGTAGCGGTCGCTATCAACACGTGGTACACACCGCCCGAAATTGCGCATGCGATGAATCATTCCGACGCGAGATATCTGGCCTGCACGCCCAGTTACATGAAACACGACTACGTGCAGACGCTGGAACGTCTGCGTGCCGAGGGCCGGTTACCGTTGCTGCAGGCAGTCGTCGGCATCGGGCAATCGCTGCCCCCTTCATGGTACGAGTGGGATGCACTGTGTGCGATCGGCGCGAACTCGCAGGCGGTGTTTGATGGTACGGAGCCTGACGCCGAGGACGTAGCGTTCGTTCTGTACACGTCGGGTTCAACGAGCCAACCGAAAGGCGTGCAACTGGTGCACCGCGGTCTCATCGAGAACATCTGGAACATTGGTGAGCGCCAACAGGCTACCGAGCACGACCGTCTGTGGCTCGCAGTTTCGCT
>NZ_CAXTGZ010000537.1:0-4110 GCF_964243625.1 uncultured Caballeronia sp. | reverse complement strand
CTTCGGACGGTGCTGGAAGTAGAGGTCCAGCGCGGCGCGGGCGGCTTCGCGCGTGACCATCACGTCGATGAGGATGACGCCCGTGTCACCTTCCACGATGGTCATGTTGGCGAGATCCAGTCCACGCACCTGATACACGCGATCCGTCACCTTGAAGAGGCCGTTGAACATGTTCAACTGCGCGATACGCCAGAGGCTCGGATTGACGGTGTCCGGCGCTTCGCCCTTCAGGAAGTTGTACTTGTTCAGGTCCCAGCTTGTACGGCCGTCGTCTGCCTTGAACGTACCGGTCGGGATGGTGCCCATGAAGCCGCGTTGCGCGTCCTCGAAGTCGGTCTTGTCGGCGAAGGGGAGTTCCTTGTAGACAGCGAGGTTGTCTTGCCGGGTGATGGCCGTGGCGTCCTTGGCAGGCACGGGGGCGGCTTGCTGCGCAAGTGCGAACGGCGCAGCAAGCATGCTGAGGGCAGCGAGCGCGGTGAGCGTGAGCCTGTGCGGCGTTGTGATTATTGTTGTCTTCATTGAGAGGTCTGGTTGGTTGTTCACGCTTCGGTCCGGTACAAGGCATGTTCCCGACTTGTCAGGATCGGGATCCGGCAACCAGTGGAATCAACTCGGTATCCTAATAAAGCTGTTGGAAATACCGCGTCGTTCACCGGCAGGTAAATCGTCCGGCACCTTTGAAGGACAGCGAACTAAAAACTTTACAGGTGAACCGATTGATAAATTGTCATATTTGGTCGGCTCGCACTCGATGAAACAACTGCCCCCGCTCGAACGCTCAGCTATTTTTATTCACCCCCAAGGACCCCTGCGAAATGCTGTTCGCCCGATGGCGTGACGCGCAGAATGCGTCGCCGGGACGTGGTTTCAACCCAGCCATGTTCCGTGCAGGCATCGAGAAAAGCCGCGCCCAGCGCGCCGCCCAGATGCGGCCGGCGTTCGCTCCAGTCTATGCACGTGCAGGCGAATCGCCGCCGCCGTGCTTTCTGCTCCTTCAGATCGATGCCCATTTGAGAGAACGCGTCGATACCCCGCGCGGTTGCATCGAGAGAAGTGGGCCCGGGGCGCGCGGAGCCGGCCGTGGTTCCCGGCACGCCTTCCAGCCATTCCGATGTCAACATGCGCTCGAAGAGCCGCACCGCCAGTTCGCCTGCGAGATGGTCGTAGCAGGTCCGCGCGTAGCGCATGTCGAGCGGCACCGCCGACGCCCGGCGCGGCGCCTGCCGGTGCGCTTCCACCGGTTCACGCAGCGGCGCGCTGGCCTGCGCGAGATTGGCGAGCGCTTCGATTGCCATGGCGATGTCCGGCGTGGCGATGCGGTAATAGCGGTGCCGCCCGCTGACCTCGAGCGCGAGCAAGCCGCTTTCGATGAGCCGCGCGAAGTGCCCGCTCGCCGCCGAGGGCGAGATGCCTGCGATCATGGTCAATTCGCCGGCAGGGCGGGCGGTGCCGTCCATCAGCGCCCAGAGCATGGCGGCGCGTCCGGGGTCGGCAAGCAGCGCGCCAATCCGCGACAAACCCGGGAACGGGCGTGCATCGTCGTGATTGAGAGTCATGGGAACCTCCTTCGATTGCCTCGACTTTAGCGGCTTTGTGCACGCGATGTTTCACTGCGGCGTGAAGTATCGATGCGTCCCGGGGCACCGGGCTAGAATAATGTTTCATCTTGAAGTGCGGTCTTGCAGGAGCTTGTCATGCTGAAACTGTTGGTTGTGGCGTTGCTTGCGGCGGTATGCGCCGGGTGCGCGGGAGCGTCGGGCGGATCGTCGTCGGCGAGCGGGTCGAGCGGCATCACCATGTACGGCGTGGTGGACGAGGGTATCTCGGTGCGCAAATAGGATCGTTGGATGGTTTGTCGTAAGCCCGTCCGCATTTTGCGACTCGTATAATTCGGCAACTCCACTTGACCGGCAGCCCCGCTGGGCGTGCCTTACAACGACATGAACACTGCAGCGCCGCTTTCGGATTCCACGGATGCCCCCATCAACGATCGGTCGGAAACGACGTTTCGCTTCCTCGCCGAGCCTACGTCCGTCAACTTCGGCGGGAAGGTCCACGGCGGCGCGTTGATGAAGTGGATGGACGAGACGGCGTATGCATGCGCCGCCGTTTGGTCGGGGCGTTATTGCGTGACAGTGAGCGTGGGCAACATCCGCTTTCGCCGGCCCATCCTCGTCGGCAATCTCGTGGAACTCCGCGCACGGGTTGTCGCAACCGGGCGGACGAGCATGCATCTGCATATCTCGGTGCATGCCGGCGATCCGAAGAGCGGCGTCCTGCAACAGACGACGGATTGCCTGATGGTGTTCGTCGCCGTCGACGAACAGGGCAAGCCCGTGCCGGTCCCGTCCTTCGTGCCGGTGACCGACGAGCAAAAACGGCTTGCAAGATACGCGATGGACGTGAAGGACGCACTCGATGCCATCGTGGAGCTGAAGCCGGAAGAGGTCGCGGCCGGCAAGGTCTAGAAATTCGCCGGGCAAAACAAGTAAATAAGACGTTTCTCATTCATGAGTGTGTGCGTTGTCGGCATAGTTCGGCAGCCCGTGCGTTGGCCGCCGAACGGGCTATAGCACAACTCCAAACATGAATGAGGAAACACCAATGACCTGGACAGCCGGCTATAACAGCTCGGTCGCCTACACGACTGGTTACTATCAGGAACAAAGTCCCAGCTTCCTGAACGCATGCCTCGTGATGCAACGCGTACAGCCGCCATCGCTCGAAAAATTCACTTATTGCGAACTTGGATTCGGTCAGGGACTGACGTCGCTCATCCTCGCTGCGACGCATCCGAACGGCGAGTTCCATGCCTGCGATTTCAACCCGCTGCACGTGCTGAGCGCTTCATCCATACGCGACGAAGCGCGCCTGCCGAACCTCACGCTGCTTGAAAACGGCTTTCACGAGCTCGCGCAAGGCAAGGTCGCTCTGCCCTTGTTCGACTACATTACGCTGCACGGCATCATCTCGTGGGTATCGGATGACACGCGGGCGCACATCATGCAGTTCCTCACGCGATATCTGAAGCCGGGCGGTGTTGTGCAGGTGAGCTACAACGCAATGGTTGGTTGCGCGCAGATCATGCCGCTGCAACGGCTGCTGATGCTCGGTGCCGGAAAGGGCAGCGACGCTTGGACGAAGGGCAATGAACTGGTAACGAAGGTGAAGGGCCTGGAAGCGCTGCACTTCGTGCGCAACCCTGATTCGGCGAGCCGCGTGGACGGCTTTCAAAACCTCGATAAAAACTATCTTGTCCACGAGTACCTGCACGCTAAATGGACGCCGTTTCACATCACGGACATTGCACGCGAAATGGCGGAGGCCAAGCTGAGCTTTGCGGGCAGCGCGCGATTTGCACACATGGCGCCCGTTTCGTGGCTGGGTGAAAACCAGCGGAAAATGCTCGAAACGGTCACCGATCCTATCGAAGCAGAAGAGGTGCGCGATTATTTTGCCAACCGGGGATTTCGCTCGGATATCTTCGTGAGGGGCAAAGTGTCGCTCAGTGATATCCGCCTGCGCGAGCAGGCCCGGCACGTTCATTTGTGGGGCAACCCGGCGATGGTCTACAAGTCGGAGGTGAGCCTGGAACACTCCACGATCACGCGCGCTGACACTTTTCACAAGTCATTGTTCGATCTTCTGCGCCGGTCTGAAACCACGCTCGCGGAAGTCTTCGACGCCCCCGAGCTTGCAGGACTTCCGCTCGATGCAATCCTGAAGTTGCTGCGTTTATCCATTGCCATTGGCGAGACGGTCGTCCGTTATGGCCCGGAACAACCGCGTGCCGCAGCGGACCGGCTCAACACCGCCTTGTTTTCGCGGGCCGAGCGCGGAGAGCCCTGGGATGCGCTGGCCGCACCGCGCCAGGGCGGCGGCGCGGGCATCGGCACGCTGGACCAGTTGATGCTCGCGGCACTTCATGAAAAGGCTGATCCAGTGAAGGCGCTCACCAAAGACATTGATGAACTGGTCGCGCGCACGAAGCGCTCGGTGGCTGCGACGGGTCTGAAACTGCGGGTTGGGGACAAGGACGTGGCGGACGACGACATCGACAGACGTCTTGGCCATATCTTCGAAGACTCCGGCAAGAAGCTGCTCGCTTAT
>NZ_CAXTGZ010000536.1:0-4126 GCF_964243625.1 uncultured Caballeronia sp. | reverse complement strand
GACCGCTTCGGAGATCAGGAACGACTTGGCGTACGGATGAAACAGGCAGGTCGGGTGGAACTGGATGAACTCCATGTTCGACACGCGGCAGCCCGCGCGCCAGGCCATCGCAATGCCGTCGCCCGTCGCGGTGTCGGGGTTCGTAGTGTAGAGATAGACCTTCCCGGCGCCGCCCGTCGCAAGCACCGTATGCGGCGCCTCGATGGTGACGGTGCGCCCGCTGGCAATATCGAGCGCATACAGCCCGTGACATCGATGCCCGGGGAGCCCGAGATGCTCGGACGTGATCAGGTCTATCGCGTGATGATCTTCGAGGACGGTGATATTCGGGTGATTGCGCACGCGCTCGTTGAGCGTTGTGACGACCGCGTGGCCCGTGGCGTCGGCGGCGTGAATGACCCGCCTGTGGCTGTGGCCGCCTTCGCGCGTCAGATGAAAGCCGAGTTCGGCCGAGCCATCCCTGGTGAACGGCACCCCTTGTTCGATCAGCCATTCGATAGCCGCGCGCCCGTTGTCCACAATGAAGCGCGTGGCGGCGGCGTCGCACAGTCCGGCGCCGGCGATGAGCGTGTCATCGACATGGTTGTCCGTGCTGTCGCCGGAGTCGAGCACCGCTGCAATTCCGCCTTGCGCCCAATCGCTTGCGCCTTCGCTCACGCTGCGCTTGGCGAGGATCACGACGCGCCGCGTGTGCGCAAGATTCAGGGCGACGCTCAGGCCCGCCAGTCCGCTGCCGATGATTGCCACATCGAAATTCATCCTGCCATGTCTCCGTCAATTGTCGTCCGCCATGACTTTCGATTCACGCCGAATAGCACGTAAAAAGTCCGGACGGCAAGCATAACGCGTGGGAAACGCGACCGACACTTTGCCGTTCGGCCAGTAGGGCGAAGGAATGAGCGAAGACCGGCTGAACCAAAGCAAAAAGCCTCGCAGAAGCGAGGCTTTTTGTGCAGCGATACAAACGAAACAGAGACCTTATTTGATCTTCGTTTCCTTGTAGTCAACGTGCTTGCGGATAACGGGATCAAACTTCTTGATCGCCATCTTTTCCGGCATGTTGCGCTTGTTCTTCGTGGTCGTGTAGAAGTGACCCGTGCCAGCGGTCGATTCCAGCTTGATCTTGTCGCGTGCGCCCTTGGCCATTTTCGTGCTCCTTAGACTTCACCACGTGCGCGCAAATCTGCGAGCACGGAGTCGATGCCGTTCTTGTCGATCAGGCGAAGGCCGGCGTTCGAGAGACGCAGACGAACCCAACGGTTTTCGCTTTCAACGAAGAAGCGACGGTTTTGCAGATTGGGCAGGAAACGACGCTTGGTGCGGTTGTTCGCATGGGAAACGTTGTTGCCGCTCATCGGCCCCTTCCCGGTTACTTGGCATACACGTGCCATGAGAGCACTCCTAATACGCTTTAATTCTGAGTTCGAACGCCAAGTACACTTTGGACCGCTACGGGCTACCGGAGAGGCTTGCCCGAAATGACTGCGTACGCTCGGAACAGGTTGGTTGAAAGAAGCAAACCGAGATTCTAACCGCAAAAAACCAGCAAAATCAACTCTTTTCGGTATCGAAGGAGGTACCCGGGCACGCCGCGCACAGTTGATTTCGTGACTTTTTCGCCTTGTATGGGCCGTCTGGACAATGTTTCGCCGTTGTTCGCCGATCAAACGCCGGTCAACTCGGCATCCAGCCCTGTCGCGAAAAAGAAAATACTTCGTTCGACGCCACGACCAGATGATCCAGCAACCGGATATCGATAAGGGCCAGCGCCTCGTGCAGCAAGCGGGTCAGCCGACGGTCGCTCGCGCTCGGCGTGACGCCGCCCGAGGGGTGATTATGCGCCACGATCAGGCTCCCCGCGTTCAGCGTCAGCGCCCGGCGCACGATTTCCCGAGGATAGACGGCTACGCGCGAGAGCGACCCCTTGGCCGATTCGTCTACGGTTATCAGGCAATGCCGTACGTCCAGGAACAGCGTGACGAACACCTCGTTCGGCCGGTTGCCGATCAGCCACTTCAGATAGTCTTCGACCGCCTGGGGCGCATCAAGCAGCGGCCGGTCCCGCGTTTTCTCGGCCAAGGCCCGCTGGCATAGCTCGGACACCGCCAGCAGCAGCGCCGCCTTGGCCGGCCCGATACCGCCGAACCTGCGTAATTCGGTCGCACTCGCTCCGAGCACGCCGCGAATCGATTCGAACCGTGTGAGGAGGCCGCGCGCAATATCCACCGATGTCATGCCCGGCCGCCCCGTGTTCAGGAACAAAGCCAGCAGCTCGGCATCCGACAACGCGTGCGCACCTTGCTGCAAGAGGCGCTCACGCGGACGATCATGCTCAGGCCAGTCGAGCATGCGCGGTGCAGCGAGACTGTCATCGCCAGGAAGAGGAAGAGGAAGAGGAAGAGGCGCTGTCCGAAAGGCATCGGCAATGCAGGGAGAATCGGTTTGCACTAATTCAAGACGGGCGTTCATGGCGTGCTCCGGTTGAGGGCGAGCCGCTAGCGCGCGGCTGCCCGATGTCGTTCAGGGCGGCTGGAGAGACTAAGGCGAGGCCGAGGCACTGTGGCTTACAATGGGGGTTTCGCGCCTCCCTGGGCGCCTTGCTGATGGTCTGGCGGGCATTTACGCCCCTTATCAGGCCGCAAGTGGCGCGGCTCCCGGGCGTCAGCCAGGCTTTCGCCAAGACAGCGTCCCGTCCGGACGCACGGTCCTTTATTGGGCGGCAGCGCCGACTGACAAGGTGATTGCGGCTTTTACGGCTAATACGATCAAACATGAGCATCATCGATATCTCCGAAGTGAAACCCGGTTCGCACGTCACGCTTCACTACCGGCTGGCGCTTGAGGATGGTGCGGACATTGTCAGCACGTTCGCCGACAAACCCGCCACGCTTTTGCTGGGCGAGGGCCACCTTGCTCCGCCGCTTGAAGACATTCTGATGGGTCTGAAAGTGGGGCACCACTCGACCTTTCGGCTGATGCCCGGTCAGGCGTTCGGTCCGCGCAACCCGGACATGCTCCAGTGGGTGTCGCTTGCCACGCTGCGCGAGAACGCCATGATCGGCGAGAATTTTTCGCCCGGCGATCTCGTGGAGTTCAACGCGCCTGGAGGCGGCCGCTATGCGGGCGTCCTGAAGGAAGTCGGCGAAACCTCGGCGCTGTTCGATTTCAACCATCCGCTTGCCGGCCAGCCGCTGGCGTTCGAAGTGAAAATCATCGGAATTCTGTAGCCATGAGCTCCACTGACACCCTTCTCGATGTCGAAATTCTCCTCGCGCAGCCGCGCGGCTTCTGTGCGGGCGTCGATCGTGCGATCGAAATCGTGGAGCGGGCCATTGCGCTGTTCGGCGCGCCCATCTACGTGCGTCACGAGATCGTGCACAACGCCTATGTCGTAGAGGACCTGCGCAAGAAAGGCGCGGTGTTTATCGAAGACCTGGCGGATGCGCCCGAAGGCAGCACGCTGATTTTCAGTGCGCACGGGGTGTCGAAGGCGGTTCGCGCCGAGGCCGAGACGCGCGGTTTGCGTGTATTCGACGCTACGTGTCCGCTCGTGACCAAAGTGCATATGGAAGTCGCGAAGATGCGCCAGGACGGCTTCGATATCGTGATGATCGGGCACAAGGGCCATCCGGAAGTGGAAGGCACCATGGGTCAGAGCGGGCAGGGCATGCATCTGGTCGAGGATATCGAGGACGTGCAGGCGCTGGCGCTCGCGGACCCGAACCGCATCGCCTATGTGACGCAGACCACGCTCTCGGTGGATGACGCGTCGGCAATCATCCAGGCGCTGAAGTCGAAATATCCGTCGGTGAAAGAGCCGAAGAAACAGGACATCTGTTACGCCACGCAGAATCGTCAGGATGCGGTGAAGTTTCTCGCGCCACAGTGCGATGTGGTGATCGTGGTCGGCAGCCCAAACAGCTCGAACTCCAGCCGCTTGCGCGAAGTGGCAGAAAAGCGCGGCATTCCGGCCTATATGGTGGATTCGCCCACGCAGATCGATCCCAAATGGGTCGAAGGGAAAAAGCGCATCGGCGTGACGGCGGGCGCCTCGGCACCGGAAGTGCTGGCGCAAGCCGTGATTGCGCGACTGCGTGAGTTGGGCGTACGCAATGTGCGACCGCTT
>NZ_CAXTGZ010000535.1:0-4135 GCF_964243625.1 uncultured Caballeronia sp. | reverse complement strand
AAGCCCAGCGCTTCCACGCCGACCTGATGAAACTGCCTGTAGCGTCCGCGTTGCGGGCGCTCGTGGCGGAACATCGGGCCGACGTACCACAGCCGCTTCGGGCCGTCGTAAAGCAGATTGTGTTCAATCGTCGCGCGCACCACCGCAGCGGTGTTCTCCGGGCGCAGCGTGAGCTGCTCGCCGTTGAGCGCGTCGGTGAAGCTGTACATTTCCTTCTCGACGATGTCCGTCACTTCGCCAATGCCACGCGTGAACAGTTGCGTATGCTCGAGGATCGGCGTGCGGATCTGCTGGTAGCCATAAGCACGCAGCATCGATTTGACGGTACTTTCGAAGAATTCGTAAAGCGCGGCGTGTTCGGGAAGGATGTCGTTCATGCCCTTCACGCCGCTTAGCTTTTCAAGCTTTTTCTTGACTTCAGTCATCTGTATTTAGAGTGTTTCTGCCTGCGCGGTTTCGCGCTTGCCGTAAGTCCGCGTGACGTACTCGCTGACGATTTGCTGGAAATCCTGGGCGATGTGTTCGCCGCGCAGCGTCTTGACCTTCACGCCATCGATGAACACCGGCGCCGCCGGATTCTCACCGGAACCAGGCAAGCTGATGCCGATATTTGCCTGCTTCGATTCGCCCGGCCCGTTCACGATGCAGCCCATTACCGCAACGTGCATCTTCTCCACGCCCGGGAACTGGTCGCGCCAGACCGGCATCGAGTCACGCAGATACGTTTGAATCTGCGACGCCAGTTCCTGGAACAACGTGCTCGTGGTGCGTCCGCAGCCCGGGCAGGCAATGACCATTGGCGTGAACGAGCGCAGACCCATGGTCTGCAGGATTTCCTGCCCGACAATCACTTCGCCGGTCCGCGCACCACCCGGTTCGGGCGTCAGCGAGATCCGGATGGTGTCGCCGATCCCTTCCTGCAAGAGCACCGACAACGCTGCCGTCGATGCCACGATGCCCTTCGACCCCATCCCTGCCTCGGTCAGCCCGAGGTGCAGCGCAAAGCTGCAGCGCTTTGCCAGTTCGCGATACACCGCGATCAAGTCCTGCACGCCGCTGACCTTGCACGACAGGATGATCTGGTCGCGCCGCAAGCCGAGTTCGACCGCGCGTTCCGCCGAGCCGATCGCCGATTGGATCAGCGCCTCGTACATCACGCTTTGCGCTTCCCAGGGCGTCGGGCGCGCGGCGTTCTCGTCCATCATGCGGGCGAGCAGATCCTGGTCGAGACTGCCCCAGTTCACGCCGATACGAACCGGCTTGTCGTACCGCGCAGCCGCTTCGATCATCTGCGCAAACTGCGTGTCGCGCTTGGCGCCGGCGCCCACGTTGCCCGGATTGATACGGTATTTCGACAACGCTTCCGCACACGCCGGATAGTCGCGCAGCAGCGTATGCCCGTTGTAGTGGAAATCGCCGACGAGCGGCACGGTCACGCCCATCCGGTCGAGTTGTTCACGTACCGCGGGGACCGCCGCCGCTGCTTCAGGCGTGTTCACCGTGATCCGGACCAGCTCGGAGCCGGCCTGCGCCAGTTCCTTGATCTGGATTGCGGTACCGATAGCGTCCGCGGTGTCGGTGTTGGTCATCGACTGGACGCGCACCGGTGAATCTCCGCCGATAGTGATGAGCTGGCCGCCCCAGCGCACGTCGACGGCATGCGATGCCCGCCGTTTCCACGATCCGCCGAAAACAGGCTCCGACGAACAAATCTTGCTTTCAATAAGGGGGTGTTGAGCTTCGGATTGCATCTAAGTGACCCTCTGCGTTGCCGGATGCCGCACGGAAGACGCGTTTCTGGAATGAATGAGACTCAAGGACAAGGATCGGCGTTTGACAATCTTTAACGCCGAAACGAAATCTTCGCACGATTTCGTGTCAAGCCTGAGGATCGAGGTCAGACGCCACGATCCGACGCAACTTGTTACGAAGGCTCCGGCATACGATGCACGGAGCCTGCGGCACGGACTTCAACGGCTTCAGGGAAGCGAAAAACGCGCGACGTTACCCTTGGCCGGCCCGAACTTGGCGGCCTCGACCGGTTGTCCGTCGAACGTCAGCGAGTCGAGGCCTGCGCGATTGCCGATCGTGACCTTGAACGGCGCTTCGCCCGCCACACGCTGCACCGAATCGGCCTTGACCAATCCTGAGAACACTTCCTTGCCGTCCTTCTGGCGGACGCTGAACCAGCTGTCCGCCGCCACCTTCAATTCGAGCGTATTCGAACCCGTGCCGACCGCAGCCGCAACGGATGCGGGTGTGGGCGCTCCGGCCTTCGCCGCATTCGTCAACGGAACTGCAGCGGGAACACCCGCGCTTTTGGCGGCGGCGCCCTGAACTGCCGAAATGGTCGATGACGACGCCGGCAGCGCGTTCGTACCCAGCGGGCTCGGCATTGGCTGAGCGCCAGCTTGCTGCGTAGTCGCGTTGTTCTCTGCTGCGCCGCTTGCAGCCGTCGTATCGGCCGGCGCAACCGAACCGGCATTTGCGCTCGACTCTTCAGATCCAACTACGGCCGAACTCGTGCTCGTATCGCCGCCGGCTGACTGGCCCGTACCATTGGCGCTTGCTTTGAAACGGGCAAGCCACGCGGCGGAGTCACCGCCGGTATGCCACATTGCAAGCGCGATCACCGCAACGACCACAGCCGCCACGCCCCACAACCACGACCGGCGCTTAGGGGAACTGCCAAGCGGCACCGATACACGGCCTCGCGGCAATCCTGCACCCGACGATGCCGGCAACGACAAATTCTGTTCAACCGGACCGTTCGCCTGGCGCAACGCCGCGGTGAACGGCGCCGGATCGGCGCCCATGATCTTTGCGTAGCTGCGCACAATGCCGGCCGCGAAATTGCGATCGGGAAAAAGACTGAGATCGCCGCTTTCAAGCGCGCGCAACTTTTGCGGCGAGACCTTCAACCGCGCGGAAACGTCGTCAAGCGACCAGTTCTTCGCTTCGCGAAGCTGCGTCAGACGCGCCCCTACCGCTGCGACCGATTCAAGGCGCGCGGCCTGGATTCCACCCTGCGCGGCGCTCGCGGCCCGCTCCGGCTGGCTTCCCGGCACATCGCCGGCTTGGCCGCCCGACTGGCCACCTTTATGAGCGCCAAACGGCGTCGGGTGCTGCGGCTCACTCATCCCAATTTCCTCGCATCGATTCTTTTTTGTCGCTGCTCAGCTTCGTTGCCAAGCACGGCGCTACCGCACGGACTTGCCGCGCCGGCGTTGCAGACCGCTTTATAACAAAATGCGCGGTGTTGTGCGCCGACTTTGATCGTTTATTGCTGATTATTCCGATTCCGTAACCGAATGACACGTATCAGCCTGGAGCGCTCGTCTTGCGGCGCCGGCGTGGCTGATGAAACGAATCAGACAGCCCGAACCTCAATTACCTTCGATGCCTTGCCCATGCGCTGCGCAAGACGCGTACGGTCCTGGACCGCACCGGCCAGTTGTCCGCATGCCGCATCGATGTCGTCGCCGCGGGTCTTGCGCACCGTGGTCACTACACCGGCGTCCATCAAAACCTGCGCGAAACGCTTGATCTGCTCGTTCGCCGAGCGCTTCAACCCGGATTCAGGGAACGGATTGAACGGGATCAGATTGAATTTGCAAGGCACGTCGCGCGTGAGCGCAACGAGCTCGCGTGCATGCGCTTCGCTGTCGTTCACGCCGTCGAGCATGCAGTACTCGAACGTGATGAAGTCGCGCGGCGCCACTTTCAAATAGCGCTGGCATGCCGCCATCAGTTCGCGCAACGGATACTTCTTGTTCAGCGGCACCAGCATGTCGCGCAAGGGGTCGTTCGGCGCGTGCAAGGATACCGCGAGCGCAACCGGCAAATCCGCGCCAAGCCGGTCCATCATGGGCACGACACCCGAGGTCGACAAGGTCACGCGGCGACGCGACAACCCGTACGCGTTGTCGTCCAGCATCAACCGCATGGCGGGCACCACGGCGTCGTAATTGAGCAGCGGTTCGCCCATGCCCATCATCACGACGTTGGTCACCACACGATCGGCCTTGCCATTGTTCGGCGCGCCGTAAGTACCGCTCTTTGATGCACGCAGCGCAAATTCCGCCATTCTCAACTGGCCGATGATTTCGCCTGTGCTCAGGTTGCGCGAGAAACC
>NZ_CAXTGZ010000534.1:1132-4142 GCF_964243625.1 uncultured Caballeronia sp. | reverse complement strand
CGATGCCGGCTCGACGTGGTGGCCGAGCGACTCGGCGAGCTTGGCGGCATCGTCCAGCGCGCTTTTTACATCCGCCGATAAACCCGCCGCCAGTTGCGGCTCGGCCATATAACCAATGCGCAAGGGCGCGCACGGCTCGCTGACCGCGCGGTAAAACGCGCCGGCCTGTCCCGCCGATGTCAGATCGAGCAGCAACGCGCTGTCGCGCACACTTCGCGACACAGCATGATCCACCGATAAAACCCCGGGCGCCGGCAACGGTTGCGGCTGGACATCGTTGGATGGCTTGTAGCCGAACAACCCACAACACGACGCCGGAATGCGGATCGAGCCGCCGCCATCGGCTGCATGCGCGAGCGGCACGACGCCGCCCGCAACGGCCGCCGCCGCGCCGCCACTCGAACCGCCCGGCGTGTAGTCGAGTCCCCACGGGTTGCGCGTCGGACCGAACAGCTCGGGTTCGGTGTACGGCATCTGGCCTATTTCCGGCGTGTTTGTCTTGCCGAAGATATTGAGCCCGGCCGCTTTCGAGCGCGCGACGATTGGTGAATCCTCGCGTGGAATGAAGTGCTGGAAATGGCGGCTGCCCATGGACATCCGCAAGCCCGCGACCGGCGCGCCGAGATCCTTGATGAGATAAGGCACGCCAGCCAGCGGACCATCGGCCGGAAAACCCGAACGGCTCGCGCGATTGCGGGCCGCCTGGTAATCCTTCAGCACGATGGCGTTGATCGCCGGATTGACGGCTTCTGCGCGTGCGATGGCTGTATCGATGAGCTCGCGTGCGCTCACCTGGCCCGTACGCACAAGCTCCGCTAGGCCGATGGCGTCGTGATCAAGATACTCGGACTGCACGGTTTCCCCTTGGTTTTATTGTTCCGTCTTGTCATTCGGGCGGCCGTGCAGTCCACGTTCGGTTACGAATGCTCGCCGAGGAATGTCAGCGTGCGGCCGTGCGCGAGCGCCGATGCCTTCTGGTTGTACGACGCACGATCCGTGCAATTGAAGCCGTGGTCCGCGTCCGGATACGTGAAGACCTGCGCATCCTTGGCCGCAAAACGCTGCTTGACGGCAGCAACGCCGTCAGCCGGAATGTGGGCGTCGAGCTCGCCGTAGTGGAACTGGATCGGCGCCTTCACGCTGTCCGCCTGATCCAATAGTGTGTGGATGCCGCCGCCGTAGTAGGCCACGGCGATATCGAACGAACCCTTCGCCGCCGATAAATACGCCAGCGTCCCGCCCAGGCAATAGCCGACGCCCGCGATCTTGCCGGTGACTTCGGGCAACGCGCGCAAGGCATCCGCGGCGGCGCCTACGTCGGCAACGCCGAGGTTGAGGTCGAACTTGCCGTACAGCTCCATCGCCTTGTTGCGATCCGCGCCGTCATAGCCCAGTTCCACGCGCGGCTGGATGCGCCAGAAGATGTCTGGGGCAAGCGCCACGTAACCATCGGCTGCGTATTGATCGGCGACCGCCCGGATGTGCGAATTCACGCCGAAGATTTCCTGGATGATCACCACGCCCGGGCCCTTGCCAGCCTTCGGCAACGCGAGATAACCCTGGAAGCTGTCGCCGCTGGCGGGAATGTCGATCCATCGGGATGAAACGGTCATAGTGAAGCTCCTGACTGATTGCTGAATAATAAGGGGCGAAAAAACACGCCGAAAAACGAGGGTGGAAAAACCGCAAGGCAGTGTGCCACCATTCCCTGCCGCTTGCTGGCGGACGTCCGGGCTGTAAAGCGCCTGTAGGAAATCGCCCGGACACCACGTTGGCGGGTGCCTCAACGCGATTAGAAAACGCCTTGGAGTTAATGCTCTATTAAGTGTTTGAATCCAACTGGTTTGCGGCCGGGATAATACCGGCGCGATCCGATAAAACCTGCGACAACCTTACCCACGCAGCAACGCGTGCTCTGAAGAACCGCATGAACAGGGCCTTTGCGCGCTGCACCAGCACATTTCCAGTGGCTTCTCAACTAGTCTCTTATTAGTAGCAACACCAGTATCCTAAAAAACTTCCCCAAATTAATTTGACAACCCTACACTTGCGCGCAGTACGGATGACGGCCGTCAAAAATGGCCGGCTGAAGGACTTGCCAAGTGCATGACGATGCATCCGGCGTGGTCGTCCACGGGGCTGAACCACCGTGATGAAAGGCGGGGCACAGGGCGACAACGTTGTTTTTGGGACCGAAACTGGAGACTTACATGAACACCAAGCTTCACAAATTGTTGCCTATTAGCGCTGCAGCGCTGCTGTTCGCCTCGATGGCAACAACGGCAATGGCCGACGAGATTGTCAAGATCGGTCACGTTGCACCGTTGACCGGCGGTATTGCTCACTTGGGCAAGGACAACGAAAACGGCGCGCGCCTCGCAGTTGAAGAAATCAATGCCAAGGGTCTGACGATCGGCGGCCAGAAGATCACGCTTCAACTCGATCCGCAAGATGACGCGGGCGACCCGCGCACGGCGACGCAAGTTGCCCAGAAGCTGGTCGACGACAAGGTCGTCGGCGTGGTTGGTCACTTGAACTCCGGCACGAGTATCCCGGCATCGAAGATCTATAGCGATGCAGGCATCGTCCAGATCTCCCCGTCGGCTACCAACCCGACCTACACGCAGCAAGGCTTCAAGACGACGTATCGCGTGGTCGCGACCGACGCACAGCAAGGCCCGGCGCTCGCCAACTTCGCCGCCAAGACGATGAAGATGAAGAGCGTGGCAATTGTCGATGACTCGACGGCTTACGGCCAAGGTCTCGCGAACGAATTCGAAAAGACCGCCAAGTCGCTTGGCCTGAACGTGATGTCGCACGACGCGACCAACGACAAGGCTGTCGACTTCCGCGCCATCTTGACGAAGATCAAGGGTGAGAATCCTGACGCGGTGATGTACGGCGGCATGGACGCAACCGGCGGCCCGTTCGCCAAGCAAGCCAAGCAACTCGGCCTGCGTGCCAAGGTACTGGCGGGCGACGGTGTTTGTACCGACCAGTTGTCGTCACT
>NZ_CAXTGZ010000534.1:0-1122 GCF_964243625.1 uncultured Caballeronia sp. | reverse complement strand
GGCCGACCTGGCAGGCGATGCAGCCGACAACGTAGTCTGCTCGGAAGCCGGCATGGCGCTCGAGAAGATGGAAGGCGGCCCGGCATTCGCGGCCAAGTTCCAGAAGCGTTTCGGTGCGCCGATCCAGATCTACGCGCCGTTCACGTATGACGCGGTGTACATCATTGTCGATGCAATGAAGCGCGCCAACTCGACCGATCCGGCAAAGATCGTCGCAGCAATGCCGAATACGGATTACAAGGGCGTGATTGGCGAGACGACCTTCGATTCGAAGGGCGACCTGAAGCACGGCGTGATCTCGTTGTACGACTACAAGGGCGGCAAGAAGACGCTGCTGGACGTGGTCAAGATGTAATCTCGCGGGCGGCGCGGTCCGGTCTGTTGATCGCGTTGCCTTCGTTGTTTTTCAAGATATAAGGAACGCGCTGATTGCAAAGTCAGCGCGTTTTTTTATAGCTTGAGTTGTTTCATCATTCGCGGGCCCACGAGCGCAATCAGCGCCGAGCACGCTGCGACCACCGAAAGCCCAATGGGCAGCGAACTGATCTGCGCCACGCCGCCGATCAACACGGGCCCGAACAGCAAGCCGAAGTAAGCCAGGCCGGCGACCTGCGCGAGCCCTTCCGCGGGGCTCACGCCTTCCACGCGCGCCGCCGCGGCAAACAGCACCGGCATCATGTTGGCGAGGCCGAGGCCCATCAGCGTGAAACCGGCCAGCGTGACCACCGCGTTGGGGAAGACGAGCGCGGCCACCATCCCGATAAACGCCAGCGCCGCGCTCGCGAAGATCAGTTGCGGCGCGCCGAAGCGAGCCCGCACGGTGTCTCCGCCGAAACGCCCCGCCGCCATGCCGCCGGTGAACGCCGCGTACGCCGCGCTCGACAAAGCCGGCGTCGCCAGCACCACGTCGCGCATATAAACGGTCGCCCAGTCGTACATGGCGCCTTCCGCGATCAGCGCAATCAAAGCCAGCGCGCCGAGCGCCCACAGCGCCCGGGAACGCCATCTGTTCGACGATGATCCGCCGTGCGCGTCGTCGGCGTGAGGAACGTGCGGCAACACATTGGGCATCGATACCAGCAGCACGGCCAGACTCACCGCGCACGCGAGCGCAAGATGCGC
>NZ_CAXTGZ010000533.1:0-4151 GCF_964243625.1 uncultured Caballeronia sp. | reverse complement strand
GGACCCGGCTGATACGGCGGATTCCACGGGCGGCACTTCGGACCCGGCGTGGGATTCGTGCTCGCAAGACTACGGATATAACTGGCAATCTGCATACCCTGGTTCTGCGACAAGCCGTGATATTCGCTTCGAACCACGATCGAGTTGTTCGAGTAATTGAACTTGAACAAATCGTTGCCGCTCGCGCTGTGGCAGTCCATGCAATGCGCCTTGAGCTGGTGACCCGAATTGACCGGCGAATCGATCAGCGTCGCGGTTTGCCACAACTTCTGACCCGCGGAGATATCGGCTGTGTTCGCTAGCGGCGCAGTCCATTTAGTCGGATCGTCTTGCGTGAAGCTGCTGCTGGCAATCAGCGCATTGCCCGACGCATCGAGCAAATTGAACGACAACACGCGATAACCCGAGCTCACGCCATCGGTGGTATTGAAGCGGAAACTGATCGTGTTGTTTCCGTTGATTGCGCCCGTCACGGGTACATTCAACTTGATGGTGTCGTAACCGCCGCCAATGCCGCCATACAATTTCGCGTTGCCCAGCACGGTCACGTTTGCATTCGTCAGATCGATCCACTTGCCGCCGTTGATCTGGACCGAACCCTTGGCGTCGTAGGAGAGATTGTTGACCTGCATGGTCAGCGTATTCGCTGACGCGCCCGCCGGAACGGCGAGGGTGGTCGTCACAACAACGCCGCTGCCCGCGCCCATCACCTCCAACGGCATGACCACCGCACCTGCGACGGGGGTCGTGGGCGTCGTGGGCGTCGTGGTCGCCGGAGGCGTGGTCGCCGGAGGCGTGGTCGCGGTCGTCGTGGCCGGCGCTGTCGTGGACGTCGCCGGCACGGAAGTCGAGGGTTTGCGCCTGCGCGCAGCGGCAGCGACGCTGCTGTCATTAACGGTTGCGGTACTCGCCGAATCGGGCGTTGCGCTGGCTACGGCCGCTGCTGCAGTACTGCTTGTTGCTGCTGCGGTATCGGAACTATCGCCACCGCCGCAAGCGCTCAACACAGCGCTCGATGCGAAACAGATTAACAATGCCTTATTGAGTTTTATCATTTTTTATGAGTTGCGGAAAAGATTAGAAACCTCACGAAAAAAGTCGACGAGGCTTGACGTCTTCAGAAGAAGCGTGATTTCCGCGGAAACGAACACTTGCATGCTGCGGACAGCGGCAAACGCGATTAACGCAATCAAACCGTGTTAATCTGCAATTCAACTTATTCATCAGATGAATTAAACCAAAGCGGGCGGCTGTATTGACGTGTCGTCTCAAGTCCGGCTAATTTCGGCATAGGCTCTACCTCCACGCTGTAAGTGGTCAGAATTCAATTCAAATTTAACGGAAATCACGCCCGCATGAATGGATTGATCAACTTGGAAACCGATATCCCTCTTTACGCTACTAAACCATAAGTACTTGTTCAAACGATGAAAAACATATTTCGTTACATTCAGTCGACAGTAAATATTACTCGATCAAATGAATACCACGGTTCATTGCATGATATGCACGAATCAGAGCTGCTATTGCGCAATATCCAATCATGCAATTCCCGAGGCTATATATGATTCGGCAATGACAGCAATGGCTTTCCAAGTGCACCGTGATAGCCCACTCGGATTAACGAGCGTTATAACCCCTTTGCGCCGGGATTCTAAACGTATCGAATTGATTACTCGAACGCAAGAGTGTGACATTTTGTGAGATTTAGATTACAGGCTTATTCATCACATTAATTAGAATTAAGGGTCGCAAAGACAGAAGCAAGCAACAAGCGCGATCAGCGATGGCGGAAAACGACAGCTTGATGGCTGCTTAAGCCTTATCTGGAAAAGCTCGGCGTTTTGTCTTAAGTAACTACCGGTCGCAGTCAGTTGAATAGTTCAGACAGTTCAGATTGCCCGGGAAAGTGATTAGGCAGGAAGGTAGCGGCGAAAGTGATTGTTGGGCATCGTCCACAAAAAGTTGTGCGCAATAGCACAAACCGGTCTCAAGCGAACTTGTGCCCTGAAGACCGCGTTGTGCATAGCAAGCACTGTATCGGTGCCGTCAACGCGTTCGCATCCCACTTCGGTGCAAGGTTGCAACTATCGTGTACGGGAAATCCAGCGTCCATGTCATGGCATGCTTCATGCATAGTGAATTTCATTCAAGTTACTTGAACAAAATTCACTAACCTATCATTGCGGCGCGGCCGCACGGGAGCATCATGCATAAGCCATTTCGAACGTTTGTCCTGTCGATGACCGGCGCATTTGCGCTGATTGCATCAGTACCCGGGTTTGCACAGGGCAGCGATCTGCTCGCCCGCGTAAAGGCAAACAAGGAGATCACGGTCGGCACGGAAGCGCGCTACGCGCCGTTCGAATCCATTGAAAACGGCAAGATCGTGGGCTACGACGCGGACCTGCTGCAATACGTATTGAAGTCGCTGCCCGATGTAAAACTCAAGCAACTCGACCTGCCCTTCCAGGGCCTGTTGCCCGGCCTCGACGCCAAGCGCTTCGACATGGTCATCACCGCCGTCACCGTGAACAAGGACCGTGCGAGTCACTTTGCTTTCACGTTACCTGTTGCCGATGCCACCGCCGGCGTGCTCGTGCGTTCGAACGAAGCGTCCATCAAATCGCCGAACGACCTGAACGGGAAGATCGTCGGCTCGCAGACGGGTTCGGCCCAGTTGCAGGCACTCATGGCGCTCGACAAAAACCTGAAAGCCGCTGGCGGTCCCGGCATCAAGCAGATCAAGCAATACGTCGCGTTCGATGAAGCATATGCGGACCTGGCCGTCGGCCGTCTCGATGCGGTCGCGCAGTCGGTCGCGAACCTCGGCCCCTTGTTGAAGTCACGTCCGGGCGTGTTCACGGTGCTGCCGCAGAGCATTGGACCGAAGAGCTACTTTGCGTGGGTCGCGCGCAAGGACGCAGACAGCGCCGCACTGCTGAAGCTTTTCAGTGATGGGATCGCGCGTGCGAACAAGGACGGCACCATGAAAGCGCTGCAGATGAAGTGGTTCGGCACGACCATGGATGTTCCTTCGGACGCCGTTCCCGAACCGTCGATGTAAGCAACGTTCATCTATATGAACCCTCCCGATCTCCTCGCGCGTTGCGCAAGTTATCTGCCGCAATTACTGGACGGCGCGATCACCACGTTGTGGCTTTCGGCCATTGCAGTAGCGTGCGGCTTCTTCGCGGGCATCTTCATCTACATGATGTCGGCGAGCGAAAGCCGGACCTTGTCAACGGCTGCACGCGTGTATGTCAGCGTCTTTCGCGGTACGCCCGTCCTCGCACAACTGCTGGTGTTCTATTACCTGCCCTCCGGTCTCGGTTGGGCGATTCCAGGGGTGGTCGCGGCGGCTATCGGGTTATCGATGAACACGGCGGCTTATCAATCGCAGATTCTCGGCACGGGATTTACCGCGATTCCACGCGGGCAGATCGAGGCCGCAAAGACGTTCAACCTCACGCGGCACCAGACCCTGTGGCACATCGAGATCCCGCAAGTGGTTGCGTTGACCCTGCCGGCACTGGTCTCGGAGATGATCGATATCGTCAAGGCGTCCGCAGTGGTGTCGGTGATTGCCGTGACCGACCTGATGCGCGTCGGGCAGCAACTGTCTTCGTTCAGTTATCGGCCGCTCGAAGTCTACACGCTCGCTGCGTGCTTTTATCTTGCGATCACGTCGATGCTTTCCCTCGCTGGACGAGGTATCGAACGGCGCATGGCGCGGCGGGCGTGACCGACATGAACAGTTTTCTCGCCCTCATCCCTCGCTTTGCCGACGCCATCCTCGTTACGCTCGAGGTCAGCGTAGTCGCGGCCTTCATTGGTGCTTTGGGCGGCTTTGTCCTGAACGCGTTGCGCCTTCGATTTCCGCAGTTGCTCGGCGCGCCGTATCGCATCTATATATGGCTCGTTCGCGGGACGCCGTACCTCTCGCAACTGGTGATCGTCTACTTTGGGCTGCCCGTCATAGGCGTCACGATGACCGCCGTGCAGGCGACCATCGTCTCGCTTGCGATCTACTCCGCCGCCTATTTCGCGGAGATTTTCCGAGCAGGCTGGGCCAGCATTCCAAGTGGGCACGTGGAAGCGGCGCGCGCATTCGGCATTGACCGATGGTCAGCGTTCCGAAGCATCGAACT
>NZ_CAXTGZ010000532.1:0-4179 GCF_964243625.1 uncultured Caballeronia sp. | reverse complement strand
ACGTCCACGCGAAGCAGCAGCAAAGCGTGCTCGACTACGACGACCTCTTGCTCTACTGGTCGCACCTTGCGGCCGAGCCATCGATTGCAGCGGATCTGTCGAGCCGGTTCGACCACGTCCTCGTCGATGAATACCAGGACACGAACAAGCTCCAGGCATCCATCCTCCTTTCCATGAAACCCGATGGGCGCGGCCTCACCGTCGTTGGAGACGATGCGCAATCCATCTATTCGTTTCGCGGCGCAACGGTGCGCAACATCCTCGACTTCCCGAATCACTTCGATCCGCCGGCGAAGTGCGTGACGCTCGAGCGCAACTACCGCTCTACGCAGCCTATCCTGGCGGCATCGAATGCGGTGATCGGACTGGCCACCGAGCGATACACAAAGAACCTCTGGACGGACAAGGCATCGGCGCAACGTCCACGGATCGTTTCCGTGGCCGATGAAGCCGATCAGGCGCGTTACATCGTCGAGCAGATACTCGAAGCCCGCGAAGGCGGCATGACGCTCAAGCAGCAGGCGGTGCTGTTTCGCGCCGCGCATCACAGCGCCGCGCTCGAAATCGAACTGACCCGGCGCAACATTCCGTTCGTGAAGTTCGGCGGCTTGAAGTTTCTCGATTCCGTGCATGTGAAGGACGTGCTGGCCGTGTTGCGATGGGCCGAGAATCCGCGTGATCGTGTGGCGGGCTTTCGCGTGGTGCAATTGCTGCCGGGAATCGGGCCGGCCATTGCCGGACGAGTGCTCGATCAGGTTGCGGAACGTGGCAATACGGCGTCAGCGCTCGCGGCATTTGCGCCGCCGCCAAGAGCGAGTGAGGACTGGCCGGTGTTTGCAGGGTTGATGGCGAAGGTCTGCGCGCGTGAAAGCGGCTGGCCTGCTGAGTTCGAGATGATTCGCCGATGGTATGAACCGCATCTCGAGCGCAATCATGAAGACGCGGCGATCCGTCACGGCGATGTCCTGCAGATGGAAAGCATTGCAACGACGTATCCCACGCGCGAGCGTTTCCTGACGGAGTTGACGCTCGATCCGCCCGATGCCACGAGCGACGAATCGGGCGTTCCGCTCATCGATGAAGACTATCTGATTCTCTCCACCATCCATTCGGCCAAGGGCCAGGAATGGAAGAACGTGTTTGTGCTGAACGGCGTGGATGGCTGCATTCCATCGGACATGGGCACAGGCAGCGACGAGGAAATCGATGAAGAGCGGCGGCTCTTATATGTCGCCATGACGCGGGCGAAAGAGGATTTGCACATCGTCACGCCACAACGCTTTTACGTGCACAACCAGACGGCCATGGGCGATCGGCATGTGTGGGCGGCGCGCACGCGCTTCATTCCCGCGCACCTGATGCCGCAATTCGAAGCGCGCGCTTGGCCGCATGTGCCGGAGCCTGTTGCGCCGACCGCCGCCGGACTGGCCGCGGCGGCGAAGGCGAAGCTGGATATCGCGGCGCGGCTTAAAAAGATGTGGGAGTGAGGTTCGGTGGCGCGCGCTCAGCGGCGCGCTCAGCGGCGCGCTCAGCGCTCGGCGCGCGATGGCTTTGGCGCCTTGCGTTCCGGCGTGAAGATCGCGCGCAGCCAGTTGCCAAAACGCGTGAAACCGTCATACGGCTCTTCAATAAATATCTCCGGTTTCAGGGACCGCAACTGCTCCAGCACTTGCTGCGCTTCCTGCTTCGAAACGGAGCCATGAAACATCCCGAGCCTCAACAGGCAACGCAACTCGCCAAGCTTCTCGCGGGCGGTCGATCCCACGCTGTGTTCGGTCGCGATCCTCGTTTCGTACACGCGTTGACGTAATGAATCGGCAAGACGCCACGCGGGCGTCTGCATCTTCTGCTCGAGATCCTGAATGTCCGATGCCGCCGATTTGATCTGCGAGGCAAGTGCATCGATTTGCGCCGGGTCGCCTTTTGCCTCGTTCACAATCGATGTCGCCCATGTGCGCGACGCCTTTACCAGATCTTCCGCTGACCAGTCCGAGCGCACAGCGAACCCGAAACCGTGTTCCGCCGCCTGGCGCATCATCATGTCGATAACGTCCGGGAATTCCTTGTCCAGTGCGCGCTTGGCCCATGCGTACTGGCCGTTCTGCAGCATGCGCTGGACGGCTTGTTCGGTGAGGGGCGTGGGATTGTCGAGCAGTTTTGCGCGCAGGAAATCTTCGAACGATGGCGTGACGAACTGCGGATCGAACTTGAGCGAGAGACGAATGAACGTATCGAAATCGCGGCGCAGCGCGGCAAGCGTTTCGTCTTTGAATGAGAGGGTAATCTGACCCATGGTGTGTCCCGGTTCGCGCGTCCCGCGCATCGAATTTTGGAATTTGCGCGGGTAAACAGTCGGCGTCGCTGCTAGAGCGATTGCCTTTCGTCTTTATAACGGCAGCGGGACGGCAAACTTTAGACAAATGGAGGAAGGCCTCCAATCGTGCGCTCCTTCATATCACTTCACGGGAATCGTCGTGCCCGCTGGCATGGGGACGGCTGTCACGCTGTTCTTCGCGCTGCCGGTCGCGATGCGGTCGCTGTAGGTCAGGTAGACGAGCGTGTTGCGTTTGGCATCGACGACACGGACCACGTGCAAGGTCTTGAAGATAAACGACATGCTCGCTGAAAAAATATCGGCCTTCTGCTTGAGCGGCGCGTCGATCTTGATCGGACCGACCTGACGGCAAGCAATCGATGCTTCGGACGGATCTTCGGCAATTCCAAGCGTGCCTTTGACGCCACCCGTGCGTGCACGCGACACATAACAGGTGACGCCTGTCACGCCGGGGTCATCGTATGCCTCGACCGTTACGCGGTCCGAACCGGTGAACCGGAAGTTCGTGTTCACGCTGGCGATTTCCTCGGCATGAAGACCGGGAACGGCGACGACGGCAGCGATCGCTGCAAGTACGGGGAGGGCGCGTTTCATCGAAATCCTTCGAAGCTATCGTGGCAATGCGGCGGGCAATGCCGTTGGCAGTGTAAAAACAAAAAAGGCGTCGTATTGTAACGACGCCTTCGTTCAGTCCGGATGAAACGAGTGCAATGAAAGATCAGTGAAAAATCAAATACAAGATCACCAGCACGATCACCGGAACACCAAGCAGCCAGCCAAGTAGGTAGGGCATGTCATCCTCCATTCGATATCTGATTTGATGAATCAAGTATCCTCAAGAGGCTGATCCGCTGATAGCCGCGCCTGTCCTATATGGATGTAGGCGGACTCCTATCGGACGCTCATGGTGTATTGCGTCACTTGCCTGTAGCGCTCGTTCGGGCGCAGCACGACGTCTTCGGCACTTTCCATGTTGATCTGGTTCGGGAATCCGCCCGCTTCCAGGCACAGCGCGCCGTGCTTCTTGTAGATCACACCTTGTTTGCCCGGCTCGCCTTCCAGATGATTGCTCGTATAGAACACGAGGCCGCGTTCGGTTGTCGATACAGCCAGCTCACGGCCGCTCGCCGGATGGTAGACGCTCGCCGCGTGCTGCAATTCCGGCAGTGCGGTGACCGCGCCAATCGAGCGCAACACAAAACAATGATCGATACCGCCATTCGCGAGCCTCACCTGCTCATTGTCCTGTGTCTCGATACACGGTCCGATCGCCGCCGGCTTGCGGAAATCGAACGGGGTATCGGCGACGTTTTCAAGCGTTGTCGGGATCGTGTTTTCATCGATGGCGAAGAAGTGGTCCGCCGCGATCTCGATCTCGTGATCGGCAATGCTCGATGGCACGCCCGACAAGTTGAAGTACGCGTGATTGGTGAGGTTGAGCGGCGTTGGGGCATCCGTGAAGGCGTCGTAGGCAATCGTCAACTCGCCTGCCGGGCTGAACGTGTATGTCACCTGAACCGTGAGGGCGCCGGGAAAACCGTTATCGCCCGCTGGCGATTCAAGCCGGAACACGAGCGATTCGTCCGTGTGCTTCGCCTGCCAGAGCTTGTAGCTGAAGCCGGTCGATCCGCCGTGCAGCGAATTCGGCGGCTGGTTTGCTTCGAGCGGGTATTCGACGCCATCGAGTGAAAAACGCGCGCCCGCGATGCGGTTTGCCCAGCGCCCGACCGTCGCGCCCATGTGCGCGGGGCCTTCGGTGTAGGCGGTGGGTGTGTCGTGGCCGAGGAGGATATCGGCGAGCCGGCCGTCGCGGTCCGGCGCGAACCACGAAACGAGCGCCGCCC
>NZ_CAXTGZ010000531.1:0-4182 GCF_964243625.1 uncultured Caballeronia sp. | reverse complement strand
GCTCGACAAAAAGACGAGTTTTTGGCAAGGCTCGCCCACGAACTTCGCAATCCCCTCGCGCCGATGCGCAGCGTGGTAGACCTGTTGCAACGGAAAAGCTCGATCGGCGAACGCGAGGGTTGGGCGTACGGCGTACTTGACCGCCAACTTAACCAGATATCGCATCTCGTTGACGATCTTCTCGAAATAGCGCGATTCAACGAAGGAAAGATCGAATTGCGACGAGTCCAACTGAATCTCGCGGACGCGATGCGTACCGCGCTGGAAGGCTCGGAACCCAGGATCAACGCGGCATCTCACCGGCTTTCCATTTCTCTTCCGTCCGAGCCGCTGATTGTTGATGCAGACCCGACGCGGCTATCGCAAGTCATGCAGAACCTGTTGAACAATGCGGCGAAATACACTCCGCCGGGAGGCGATATCTGGTTCTCAGGGCTTCGGGCGGACAACGAGGCGGTCATTGTCGTACGAGATTCGGGTATTGGAGTAGACGCTGCGGATCTGCCCGCTATGTTCGGTATGTTTGCGCAGTTGCCCGGAGGTAAGGCGTTTTCTCAGGGAGGCCTCGGCGTTGGATTGGCGCTCGTCAAGATGCTTGTGACCCTTCACGGCGGAACTGTTTCCGCGCATAGTGACGGGGCAGGCCAAGGCAGCGAATTTGTTGTACGGCTGCCCTTGTCGACTTCGAAACTCCCGCCGGTCGACGCGCCGGCACCGGCGCCTGCCGCGGAAGCCACAAGCCGACGGATCATCTTGGTTGACGACAATCGCGACGCGCTCGAGAGCCTGGCTCTATTGCTCGAATTAGAAGGTCACACGGTTTGGCGTGCACACGACGGGGCCTCTGCGTTGCGTATCGCGAAGGAGACTGAACTTGACGTAGCATTACTCGATATCGGACTTCCGGACATGTCGGGTTACGAACTCGCTGCCCACCTTCGCGCCGCTGAAAGTGGCAGCCGGTTGCTGTTGATCGCACTTACCGGATGGGGTCAGGAAGAGGACCGGCAAAAAGCAACGAGCGCGGGCTTTAAGCACCATTTCACTAAACCGATTGACCTTGAACGGTTGTGTGCTGCTATGCGTGCGTAAATGCCGATGTCCTGACACTGCCATCGTTACAGACAAACGCCGTTAAAGAAGAGATCGGCGACTCTCAAGCTCTTGGGCGGTCGTCTGGGCGATCTCGGTCATTGCCGCCACAGTACGCGACTGCGTTCAAGCTATTCGTCAGTCCGCTTCGGAAGGGTCCATGCACGTAGCGCGTCAGGCGTGCGCATGTCGCGCGGAGCCTTGAAGTTCGCTCGAGCGACGCCACGCATGTCGTCCGCAGGGCGCGGAAAACCGCTGCGGCTGCTGTAATCGCGCATTGGTGACGTCACACCGTTCGATGGCTCCTCGCGGATCCCGCGCGCCGCGTACATATCGAGCGCTGTAACGCCAAGCACGTTGACAACCGCTCCGAACGCCCGCGTTCGGTCTTGCCGATCGACCGTATTCGAATGCGCAACGATAGTGCCAATGTCCAAGACATCGCCACCCACGCGTGCCCAAAGGAACGGCGCAACTTTGTCCGACGCAAGGATGCCGATACCGCAGACGAGCTCCCGCAGCCCGTAAAGCCGGACAAGGGCGGGATTGCTATCGAGTCCCGCTGCGCGAGAAACCGCGCGTGGCGCGAGCAATTCCGCCAAGCCCAGCGTGATACTGAACCAGCCCAGACCGCGGGCCACCGCTCGCGGCGTGCTAGAGGCATCTACGTCGCGAGCTTGGTGGCCTGCGTCGTTGAGATTGAGGTTAGCACGGTCATTCATATAGTCCGCCCGGATTGAGATGGGAGTGGGTCACGGTTTGAGTACGACCTTAATGCAACCGTCTTGCTTATCCCGGAACGTTTTGTACATGCCAGGGCCTTCCTCGAGGGAAACCGTGTGCGTGATCACAAAGGACGGATCGATTTGGCCCTCCTGAATCCGTCGCAAAAGATCGTCCGTCCAGCGATTGACGTGCGTTTGCCCCATGCGCCAGGTCAGACCTTTGTTCATAGACGCGCCAAACGGAATCTTGTCGATAAGACCGCCATACACGCCCGGAACCGACAACGTTCCGCCGGGACGACACACGTAGATCATTTCCCGCAACACGTGCGGCCGATCCGTTTCCAGCATGACGGCCTGCTTGACCCGGTCATACATCGCATCAACTGAGCGGGTCGCGTGCGACTCCATCCCGACTGCGTCAATGCACTTTTCTGGTCCCTTCCCGTTTGTCAGATCTTTCAGCCGCTCGACGACGCTCTCTTGCTTGAAGTCGATGGTGATTGCGCCGCCGGCGCGGGCCATGGCCAAGCGTTCGGGCACACAATCGATCGAGATCACCTGCTTGGCGCCCAGCAACACAGCGCTTCGTATCGCCATTTGACCGACGGGACCCGCACCCCAGATCACAACGGTATCGTGCGGTTCGATATCGCATTGCACGGCCGCCTGCCAGCCGGTGGGAAAAATGTCACCAAGAAACAAGACTTGTTCGTCAGTCAGCCCATCCGGTATCTTGACGTGCGTCTTATCGGCGAATGGGATCCGCACATACTCCGCCTGACCGCCGGGATAGCCCCCAGTCAGGTGCGAATAACCGAAAAGGCCTGCGGTGGTGTGACCGAACACCTTGTCGGCTGCATCCTTATTCCGATTCGACCGCTCGCATACTGAGAAATTACCGCGCTTGCACTGATCGCATTCACCGCAAATGATGGTGAACGGAACAACGATACGATCGCCGACTTTCAGCTCGGAATTGCCGCTACCTACTTCGACGACTTCACCCATGAACTCGTGGCCCATGATGTCGCCTGACTTCATGCCAGGCATGAAGCCGTCAAAAAGGTGCAAGTCCGAACCGCAAATTGCGCATGAGGTCATCTTGATAATCGCGTCGCGCGGTTCTTCGATCTCGGGATCAGGGACCGTGTCGTAACGGATGTCCTCTTTGCCATGCCATCTAAGCGCTTTCATACCAACCTCCATGCAAGCGGTTGTTCGATTACGGTGTGGCCGCACTGAAAAACGGCCTCTCAGTTGGACGAATGCGTAAATCCCCAACTTGAATAGCGGTAGCCTAACTGGCCGGCATGCAATCGGTGGGCCCGCGGCGTACAGAGCCGGCGCCGTAGGCATTCTCCAGGCATACTCGCTACCTGCAGAGTCGCTCAAACAAGCTTGTGACCAAACACTGAATGGCGCCGGATATGAGATATACGACAATAAGAGGGACGTGACCGCAAAAGTTCTATCGGCCACGCTTGCTTATGGTGAGTAACGAACCTCTCAAAATGCAGATCTTTTGACTCCAGGAATTGGAGCAAAGGCGACGGAGCGGGGCTTAGCTTAGCAATCGGTCGCAACAATTCGAAGACTGCAACCTCCCTGAACGGGATATGGCCTCGCGCGACGTAAAGCGGTGGGTGGTCGGTGGGGTCCAAAAGCGCAAGAATTTCGTCGATGTGTTCACGCGTCGTCCTTTCGCCGAAAACAATGCCGGTCAGCTGCCCGCCGAAATATATGCGGTCGTTCACGATTCGCGGCTCGTCGCCGGAAACCGGCGGGTCAGCGACTATGACGCGGCATTCACTTTCGACCCGCCAAGGCGTCGTCTTGATTAGCGCCGACGTTTTCAGGTTACTGAACCCGATCTCGTCCGTAATATCCATGGCGTCCAGCGTGTCGTGATAGCTAACACGATAAACCATAGTGAAGAATTTATCGAAGTTGAATTTAAGGCATACCCCGGAAACTTCCCGGCGTAGTTGTCCCATCGGTGCGCGTTATCGCGCGCGTCGGCAAAGCTGAGGATTCGATAACGGGTGTTCAGCACCGCATGGTATTCGGGGGCCATGCTGGCAACCATGTCGTCTAAGGCCGCTTGTGTGAGCCCCCTCAATTCAACCTGTATCTGTTCTTCCGTAGGGACAGGCTCGCGGCGCGTCAGGCAGTTTCGGACCCAGCGTTCAACGCTAGACCAGTAAGCCGGGTCTTTAATGTCGCCAATCACGATAGCTGGCTTGCATTCCCGGTCGTCATTCAAGATCGCAGGCCTCGGGCAATAAATCACCCGGTCCCGAATCATTTCCTTTACTTGCTCAAGGCCTCGTCCATCAAGCGATTTGTATTTGTACACTGGCCC
>NZ_CAXTGZ010000530.1:0-4191 GCF_964243625.1 uncultured Caballeronia sp. | reverse complement strand
CGCGGCGCGGAACGTGTCGCCGGCGGCCAGCAACACCGACTGGTCGAAGCTTTGCAAATGCTTGGCCAGCTTGCCGATGCTCGTCGTTTTTCCCGCGCCGTTCACACCGGCGATCATCATCACGAGCGGTTGCGCGCGGCCGAGCATCAGCGATTTTTCAAGCGGTCGCAGCAGATCTGCGAGGAGTGAACGCAGCGCGGCCTTCACTTGCATTGCGTCGGTGAGGCGCTCGCTGCGCACTTTTTCGCGCAGTTCTTCGAGCAGATATTCAGTGGCGTCCATACCCGCATCCGACATCAGCAACGCGGTTTCCAGCTCTTCGTAAAGATCGTCATCGATCTTCGCGCCGACGAAAATCCCCGTCAGCCCCGAACTCGTTTTCGACAATCCCGTTTTCAGCCGTGTGATCCAGGAGCGTTTCGCGACCTCTTCCGGCTCAGGCGGCGGCACGATAACAGACGTTTCCTGCGCCGCGGTCCATTGAGATGCTGTGCGTCCTTGCCAGTAGGGCTTCGCTTGTGCTGCAGGTGAGCTGTCAACCGGTTGCGCCGGAGTTACCGGCGTAGTGGCGTGCTGCAGCGGAGCGTCAGGGGTCTGCACCGGCTGTGCCGGCGTAACGGGCGTGGTCGCATGCCGGAGCCCTTCTTCGGCTGGGATTTCCGCTTCGTCTTCGGAATCCAGGCCGCCTGCGTCCTCGGCCTGATCTTCCTCAGGCGTGTCGCTCGTTTTGCCTACTAATCGTTTGAAAAAGCTGAACATGGTCTGCAGTGGTGAAGGAGGCGTTTCATCTGTATTGTCGCAAGCGTGTTCAGGAGTCGAACGCCCGCAAAAAAGTCAGGATGACATGGGCCGCCGTGCCGCGAAAAACCGCCAATAACAGCGGGAAGAGCCGGGCGAAAGGCGTAAAAACACAAAAGAAACGTATTTTATCAGCCGGCACCGATTGTAGTGCCTGCATGGCGGCATGCCTCGACATCGGGGACAGCAGGGCTGTGGTAACGTGCCCGCATCGGTGACGCGATCAATCGCACGCCGGCAATGCTTGCAGTCACTTTTTCTCTGCCCCGCGCCCGGTTAAACCACCTGCCAACTCACGCACGTCCATGTCCCGCTCTGACATCACCCGAACGCTCACACGAAATCCCGAACGCACCCGCGATAAAAACCGCGACACCGCGCCGAGTCAGCGGGAGCCGAAAGTGCGTGAAGCGCTGCCGTCACGGGGCGGCAAGCCGCATTCCATTCGTATCATCGGCGGTGACTGGAAGCGCACGCCGCTGCCGGTGCTGAGCCTGGATGGTTTGCGCCCGACACCCGACCGCGTGCGCGAGACGCTTTTCAACTGGCTTGGCCAGTCACTCGATGGCCGCCGTTGCCTCGATCTCTTCGCCGGCAGCGGCGCGCTTGGTTTCGAAGCTGCGTCGCGCGGCGCCGCACGCGTTCTGATGGTGGAGCGCAGCGGCCGCGCGGTTGCGCAATTGAAGGCGAACCAGGCGCGTCTCGCCGCGAAAAACATCGAGATCGTCGAAGCCGATGCGCTGCGGCTCGCCGCAAACCTGCCGTCGAACTCCTTCGATGTCGTGTTCCTCGATCCCCCTTTCGGCGATACCGCCATGCTCCAGCGGGCGCTTGAACTCGGGGCGCCGCTGGTATCGGCGAATGGATTGTTGTACGTGGAATCGGGCGAACCGCTCGACCCCGCGGAAGTCCCGGCCTTAGCCGGATGGGCAATTACCCGCGAAGGCAAGGCCGGCGCGGTCCGCTATCATTTGCTGCAGCGCGAAAATGAGGAATAATGCGCGTTCCGAAACGCTGGCCCGCGATGCGCCGGTTTCGGCGGAAGGAACATGCGAAGGGCTTGCATCGGGGCATGATTAGAGACGGCTTCTTGTAGATACCGGCATCGTCCCAATTTTCATCTGGCGAAGTATCGTCAGGAATTCTGCAAAAAAGCGCCAGAAAAAGTATCAGAAGAGGAGATGCCCCATGGTTACTGCCGTTTATCCGGGAACGTTCGATCCGCTCACGCGCGGTCACGAAGACCTTGTGCGACGCGCTTCGAGTATTTTCGATACGCTGGTGGTTGGCGTCGCCGACAGCCGCAACAAGAAGCCGTTTTTCAGCCTGCAGGAACGGCTGGACATTGCCCACGAAGTATTGGGGCACTATCCAAATGTCAAGGTGATGAGCTTCAAGGGACTTTTGAAGGATTTCGTGCGCAAGAACAATGCGCGCGTGATCGTGCGAGGGTTGCGTGCCGTCTCCGACTTCGAATATGAATTCCAGATGGCCGGCATGAACCGTTACCTGTTGCCCGACGTCGAAACCATGTTCATGACGCCCTCGGACCAGTACCAATTCATCTCGGGCACGATCGTGCGCGAGATCGCGCAACTGGGCGGCGATGTCAGCAAGTTCGTGTTTCCATCGGTGGAAAAGCGCCTGCAGGACAAAGTGGGTCCGATCGCGCCTGATTCATCGACGCCCTGAGGGCATCGAAATGCCGGCTGAAACGCCGGACGAAGAGAGTAAAGCATGGCCCTGTTCATTACCGACGAGTGCATCAACTGCGACGTGTGCGAGCCCGAGTGCCCGAACGACGCCATATCGATGGGTGTCGACATCTACGTGATCGACCCGAAAAAATGCACGGAATGCGTCGGACACTACGACGAACCGCAGTGCGTGCAAGTGTGCCCCGTGGAATGCATTCCACGCGACCCGGCGCATGACGAAAACCCCATCCAGTTGATGGCGAAATATCACGCGTTGATGAAGGCGAAGGGCGTTTGAAGTTGGAGTAACGCCCAACGCCCAACGCAGTTAAAGCACCGCGCGCAACGCGGCCACGAGCGCATCACATTCGGCGTCCGTCCCGACGGTAATCCGCAAGTGTTGATCGATCCGTGGCAGCCTGAAATGCCGCACGAAGATCTCCTTTTCCTTCAGGCTCGCGGCGAGCGCTGCGGCGTCGTGTGCCGGATGGCGCGCGAATACGAAGTTCGCCGCCGACGGCACCACGTCGAATCCCAGCGCCTTCAATTCAGCCGATAACCGCTCGCGGCTCGCGATCACCTTCGCGCAGGTAGCGCGGAAATAATCGTCGTCCTCGAACGCTGCGATTGCCGCAACCTGCGCCAACCGGTCGAGCGGATACGAGTTGAAGCTGTCCTTCACGCGCGTGAGCGCCTCGATCAACGCCTCGTGTCCAAGCGCATATCCGACGCGCATTCCGGCCAGCGAACGCGCCTTCGACAACGTCTGGATCACCAGCAGATTCGGATATTCATCGACCAGAATGGCCGCCGATTCCGCGCCGAAGTCCACATACGCTTCGTCGATCACGACAACAGAATCCGGGTTCGCCGCGAGCAGGATAGTGATCTCGTCGAGCGGCAACGCGCGGCCCGTGGGCGCATTCGGATTCGGCAGCAGGACGCCGCCATTGGGCGCACGATAATCATCGACATCAATACCAAAATCCGCGTTCAGCGGCACCGCGTTGAACGCGACGCCGTACAACTGCGCGTACACCGGATAAAAGCTGTACGTGATATCCGGGAAACGGATTGGCGTGTCGTGCTTGAGCAGCGCCTGGAAGGTGTGCGCGAGGACTTCGTCAGAGCCGTTGCCGACGAACACTTGCTCCGCGCGCAATCCGTGATGCTGCGCAATGGTTTCGCGCAGCGCGCGTGCCGTCGGATCGGGGTACTTGCGCAGCGAATCGCCGTTGTTCCCAAGCTCGCGAGTGATGGCATCGATAACCCGCGGCGACGGCGGATACGGATTTTCGTTCGTGTTGAGCTTCACGGGACGCGCGAGCGCGGGTTGTTCGCCCGGCACATACGGCGTCAGCGTATTGACAATGTCGCTCCAGAAACGGCTCACGTTTCGCTCCTTATCAAGGCATTCAGTTCAACCGGCGCGATGCAGGTTCATCACCGCGCGTTCCATTTCGTCGTTGATCGCGACAGGCATGACGGCAAGCGCGCGTTCGATCGATGCATCGATCACGTCCTGCTCTTCGCGGCGCGGCGGTTTCAGCACGAAGTTGGCGACATCGGGCTTGGCCCCGGCGCGTGATGCTTCGGGAATCAGATCCCGTGGATGCCCGATGCCAATCCTCAAGCGCCAGTACTGCTGCGACGACAAATGCGCGGAGATGTCCTTCAGGCCGTTATGGCCGCCGCT
>NZ_CAXTGZ010000529.1:0-4209 GCF_964243625.1 uncultured Caballeronia sp. | reverse complement strand
CTGCTGCGTGACCATACGGGAAATCGTCACGAGGGCTAGCGCGTGAGCCTCACCGGCCGTATGGCCGGCAGCGGCAAACCCGTGCGCCAGCGTGGCTGCGGCGTTCTGGAACTCCGGATTGTACGGATTCACGGCTTCGGCGAGCCGCGATTGATGCAGCGCCTGCCTGTGCTGCTCCACGATGATCACCGCCGCCGTCGCAAACGAGAGCGTCAACTGCCGCACGATATTCTTCAGCCGGTAGCCATGCGTGAACTCTTCGATGGCGAAGATCTTGAACGTGAGGTTCGCCACCGGCAGCACGATGAACAGCAACAGCAAGCCGCGCAGCAGCATCGGCAGGATGAGATCGATTTGCGCCACGCCCGGCGACATGCGCGTCATCATCCACCCGACCAGCGCTGCAATCGCAAACCCCGGCACGATGATCCATTTCTTCCGCGTGACGTACTTCGTATATTTGAAATAAAGGAAGAGCGCCGAACCCGATATCAGCGACGTTATCCCCACGAGCCGTCCGGCATTCTGAACTGGATACCCCAGTCCTTGTTCCAGAAACCGCGAGATCAGATAGCTGAATCCCGTGGACTCGAAGTAGTAGAGCATGTACAGCACGAGGCCAACCTGGAACGATCGCTCGCGCAGCGCGTGAAGGCGAACGAGTGGGGCCGGGTGATGCCACTGATGCCACGCAAACCAGACCAGCGCGCCGATGCCGGCTGCCGTCAGCGTCACGAGCGTCGGCGAGGTGGTGAAGTGCTCGAAGCGAACCTGTTGCATCACGATTTGCAATGCGCCCTGGGCGAACGCAAACACCAGATATGGCCAGAAGGACGTGGCGCCGCGTTCATCGCGATGAACATTGCCCGAATCGGGCAACGCGAGCATCGCAAGGCCCGCGAACGCGAAACCCACCGGCGCCGTGCATGCGAACAACGCGCGCCAGTCGAAATGCGATACCAGCCAGCCGCCGAACAACGGCGCGATCGCGCTGCTGCCCACGATCAGCAGCAGGAAGGCGCGCGTCGCGCCGGCGCGTTTTTGCGGCGTGAAGCTGATCTGGATCAGGATGCGGCAGGCGCCCATCATCGGACCGATGAAGTAGCCTTGAAGGCCGCGTGTGAACATGAGTTCCAGCGAGGTTTCTGTGAGCGCCGACAGGATCGCGCCGCACGCGTAGAACAACATGCAACCAGCCACGTATCGCCGATGCCCCAGCCGGTCGACCCACCATTGCTGCTGCAAGATCCCGAGCACGGCCGCGACCGCGTAAGCACTCGATGACCACACGAGCTCGTCCGGCGATGCATTGATGCCGCCCGCAATGTAGCTCGCGAAGAACGAGAAGATGGCGTTATCGAAGTAATCGAGGCCCGTTACCAGCGCCAGCACCCACGGGAAGAAGTCGCCTCGCAGCCGCTCGACTGCGAATACCGGCGCCCGCGCGCTCATTACTTCTTGCTCCCCGGTTTGGCGCGCGTCTTCGATTGTTGTTCGAGGAGCGCTTCGGCGGATTGGCCTGCAAGCCGCGCTTCCACGTAATCCAGATCGAGCCGCAACTCCGCGCGTACGGTCTGCGCTTCTTTCAGTTCTCGACGCACGTTTTCGATACGGGTATCGATGGCATCGAGTTGCTGTTGCAAGCCATTCTTGATTCCGGCCAACGAATCCGGCGAATAACGGTTGTGGCCCGCCTCGGTTTTTTCGAGCGGCCGCTTGAGCATCTCGACAATCCCGTGCAGCGAGAATCCGAGCGAGCGAAGCCGGAGAATGCGCCCGAACCTTTCCAGATCGTCTGCGTCATATAGCCGATACCGCCCCTCGCTCCGGCTCGGCACAACAAGGCCGCGTTCTTCGTAGTATTTCAGCGTGCGGGGGGTGACTCCGAGCCGCTCGGCGGCGTCGCGCACGGTCAGAAGTTCTTCGGACATGACGTTGGCCGGTTTGCGTTCCGGCGAGAAAGGTTTCCGTGAATTATAGATCAACATGAACGTGAACGTACACGTTGGGAATCCCGGTGCGGGTCTCGATGGACGAAAAAAAACCGCCCGCAATGCGGACGGCTTTCGTGTTCGGTTGGACCGTCGGGGCTCAACTACCGCCGCGGCGCATCAGATCGAAGAATTCAGCGTTGTTCTTGGTCTGGCGGATCTTGTCGAGCAGGAATTCCATGGACTCGACTTCGTCCATGTCGTGAATGAACTTGCGCAGCACCCAGACCTTTTGGAGCAGGTCAGGCTTGATGAGCAGTTCTTCGCGGCGCGTGCCCGACTTGTTCAGGTTGATCGACGGATAAACGCGCTTTTCAGCAAGACGGCGTTCCAGATGCACTTCCATGTTGCCGGTGCCCTTGAACTCTTCGTAGATCACGTCGTCCATGCGGCTGCCGGTTTCGATCAGTGCCGTACCGATGATGGTCAGCGATCCGCCTTCCTCGATATTGCGCGCCGCGCCGAAGAACCGCTTCGGACGTTGCAGCGCGTTGGCATCCACACCACCGGTCAGCACCTTGCCCGAAGCCGGCACGACCGTGTTGTAGGCGCGCGCGAGACGCGTGATGGAGTCGAGCAGGATGACCACGTCGTGCTTCATTTCGACCAGGCGCTTGGCCTTTTCGATCACCATTTCCGCGACTTGCACGTGGCGCGCGGCGGGTTCGTCGAAGGTGGAGGCGATCACTTCGCCGACCACCGAGCGCTGCATTTCCGTCACTTCTTCCGGGCGTTCGTCGATCAGCAGCACGAACAGCACGATATCCGGGTGATTCGATTTGATGGCGTGCGCAATGTGCTGCAGCATCACGGTCTTGCCCGATTTCGGCGATGCCACCAGCAACCCGCGCTGCCCCTTGCCGATAGGCGAGATCATATCGATGATCCGGCCTGTCACATTTTCCTCTCCGCGCATTTCGCGCTCGAGCGGCAGCGGCTTGTTCGGGTGCAGCGGCGTCAGGTTCTCGAACATGATCTTGTGCTTCGAGGCTTCCGGCGCCTGGCCGTTGACCTTGTCCACCTTGACCAGCGCGAAATAACGCTCGCCGTCTTTCGGGGTGCGCACTTCGCCTTCGATGGTGTCGCCGGTATGCAGGTTGAAGCGGCGGATCTGCGACGGGCTGATGTAGATATCGTCCGTGCTGGCGAGGTATGAAGTCTCGGGTGAGCGGAGGAAGCCGAAGCCGTCCGGCAATACTTCGAGCGTGCCGTCGCCGAAAATCGTGTCGCCGGTCTTGGCGCGCTTTTTAAGAATCGCGAACATCAATTCCTGCTTGCGCAGGCGATTGGCGTTTTCGATCTCCAGGCCATTGGCCATTTCGATCAATGCGGAGACGTGCTGAGACTTGAGCTCGGATAAATGCATACGGATTTCCCGCCAGGGAGAAGAGGTACAACAGAGAATTTGGGAGGAGAAGTGAGCTGAACGCTCAAGGACCTAAACCGTCTTGGTCTTGCAGTCTTAGGATTCTAGCATAGCACATGCCGACGGAGCCTCGAAAAGGCCTGGTGGCGATGGAACTCGCGCATGTTGTGGTCGCACAACATTTCGCGGGAATCCCACAGGTGCAGCTAATCGCTTTTACTTGCTTTTCACTTGTGTGGCCTGGCACCGAAGCCAGGCCGTGCACTAATACAGACTTGCTGCTGAATCCGGGTCGCCGAATACGTTGCCTGACGCCGGCGTCCCGGATTCGATCTCACAGGTTGCTGTCCAGAAACGCTGTCAGTTGCGACTTCGACAAGGCGCCGACCTTTTGCGCTGCAACCGCGCCGTTCTTGAAGAGGATCAGCGTGGGGATGCCGCGCACACCGAACTTCACGGGCGTGGATTGGTGTTCATCCACATTGATCTTCGCGATTTGCAGGCGGTCGCCATAATCCTTGGCAACTTCGTCGAGGATGGGCGCAATCATCTTGCAGGGACCGCACCATTCAGCCCAGAAATCGAGCAGAACGGGTTTATCCGACTTCGTGACGTCCTGGTCAAAGGATGCGTCGCTAATATGTTTGATCGATTCGCTCATTATGTAGATACCTCTCTGAATTCGAGGCCCGCGTTTGAATGCTCGCCACGATACACCAAAACAAGGAAATTGTTCTCCCGCGCCGCGGGGTGTAGAACCGCTCGCTTGGGTGGGCGCGAAACCGTTGCCGGTAAGCCGCTTCTGCCCGCCACACGGTGTTTAGCCGGTGCTTCAAAATGTCATCTTAGCCT
>NZ_CAXTGZ010000528.1:0-4209 GCF_964243625.1 uncultured Caballeronia sp. | reverse complement strand
AATGCGCCTGGATCAGAAGGTAGCGTGCGCCAGTGCGCCACCGCCATGTCGAACATCGACCCACTCGGCGCCCGGTCGCGTCCCTCGAGATACGCGTACGTGGTGTCGTCGGGCGCAATCATTCCGACCTTCGCGCCGAGCTCTATGGAGAGATTGCAAAGCGTAAGGCGCGCTTCGATGTCCAGCGCCCGTACCGTTGAACCAGCGTATTCGACGGCATACCCCGTTCCCGCCTTGGCCCCGAGTTTGCCGATCAAATACAACACCAGGTCTTTCGCCGTGACGCCGTCCTGCAGCGGACCGTCGAAGGTGACGCGCAGCGTCTTTGGCTTCTGCTGCCAAAGCGTCTGCGTGGCAAGGGCATGCACCAGCTCGGACGCGCCAATGCCAAACGCCAGCGCGCCAAGAGCGCCATTCGTGCATGTATGACTGTCGCCGCAGACCAGCGTGCTGCCCGGCAAGACGATCCCGAGCTCTGGCCCCATCACGTGAACGATACCGTGCCCGATCTCACCGGTATCGAAGAAACGGATGCCTTGCGCGGCCGAACGTCCCTTCAGACCTGCCCACAACTTTGCGCCGCCGGGATACGTTTGACCGGTTCTCCCCGGCGCGCTCGATACGGCGTGATCGGGCGTGGAAAACGAAAGCTCAGGATGCCGAACCGATAAGCCACGTTGCTCCAGCGCCGTCAGTGCGTTATTGCCGGACAGATCGTGCAACAACATCCGGTCGATGTGAAGCAGCGTCCACGCGTTGTCTGTGACCGTGATCGCATGCGCATCCCAGACTTTGTCGAACAGCGTTCTAACGGCGGCGTGCCGGTTAAGGCTTTCAATTTTATTCATGGACCTTCCTTCATCCGATGCGGGCGCAACGCGCGCCTGAACATTCTGCTATTGATTTCCGCGCAGGAAAAACGCGGGTAATCCCTGCCTCAAACGTGCTTGCAGCGCGCAGACGGCTCCCATAAACTCCGAATAGACAGTATGTCTGTTTTTAAGACCGACAATCCAGAATCATCACCCGTCGAGAATCCAGATCTGTCGAAAAATCACATGGAGAAGACATGAGCCTTAGGTACAAGCTGCTGATGCTGACGTGGCTGCTGCAGTTCGTGAACTACCTGGACCGGGTCAGCATCTCGGTAGCCGCACCGTCGATGATGAAAGCCTTGCACCTCGACGCCGCCCAGCTTGGCGTGATCTTCGCCGCGTTCGCGCTTGGCTACGCGCTGATGCAACTGCCGGGCGGCATGCTGTCGGACCGCTTCGGCACAAAGGCCCTGCTGGTCGTCGCGCCGCTCCTGTTCTCGCTGTTCACGGGATTGACCGGTCTGGTGTCGACCGTGACGGCAATGGTGGTCGTGCGCTTCTGCTTTGGATTGTCAGAGGGATCGTGCAATGCAGCGGTCTACAAACTGGTCGCTGACAACTTCAGCTCGAAGGACGCCGCCCGCGCGCACAGTGTGTGGCTGAGCGCGCTCGCAATCGGTCCGGCGGTGGTCGCGCCGGTCGTCGTTTGGCTGCTCGTGCGCGGTCCGTGGCAGCACGTATTTTTCTACTTCGCGATCCCCGGCGTGATCGTCTCAATTCTGATCTACGCGATGATTCCGCCGCAAGTCGCGGGCGCGAAATCATCGCTGGCGGAACGTGCGGAACGTCGCGCACACTGGAAGACATTCATCAGACTGAAGAGCACGTGGCTGCTGTTTTTCGGATACATGACGTTCAGCATCGGGTATTGGGGCTTCCTCGGCTGGGTGCCGAGCTATCTTTCGGCACAACGGCATATCGATTTGAAGGCGCTCGGCTTTGCGGCATCGATCCCGTACCTGTTCGGTTTTCTTGGACTGATCGTTTTCGGCACGCTGGGGAGCGGCACGCTGCATCGCAAGCGTCCAGTCATGCTTGCGCTTGGCTACACCGGCACCGCGATCGCGCTGTACTTCACTTTCACCGCCGACGACCCCGCAATGTGCATCGCCGGCCTCTCAGCTGCGGCTTTCCTGCTCTACGGCAGCCTTTCGCCGTACGCCGGTCTCGTCGCGCACCTTGCGCCCGAAGGCGCGCGCGGCGGCTATGCCGGCTTCATCAACACGGGCGGACAGATTGGCGGGTTGACGGCGCCCTTGGTGGTAGGCGCGATCGTGAAGACGAGCGGGTCGTACAACGGCGGGTTCATCTTCATGATCGGCGCACTGCTGATCGGCGCCGTGTGCTTTGCATTCCTCCAGACGCAGATGTCGCGACGCGCAGTACCGCTCGTGAACGCGCAAGCCTAGAGCGCATCAGCGCATGACATCGCTTGGCGCGAATGGCGGTTCGAACAGTGCAGGATCACCGCCGAGCGCAGTAGTCAGCTCGGCGCCGGCTCGCATCACGAACGGCAGATAGAGTTTGAATTCCTTCTTGTCGAACCGGTAGCGAGGAATGCCCAGCGATATCGCACATATCAGTTTCTGCCCCACACCGAACACGGGCACTGCAATGGCAGCGCTCTCGGCATCGCGTTCACCAAGGGACACGGCATAGCCCGCGTCACGGACTTTCTTGAGCGTCGCGCCCTTGTCGCCTGCGAAGGCGAGCAGCACTTTGCCGGCGGCGCCCTTTTCGAGCGTGAGACGCTCTCCTTCGCGCACATGCATACGTACGGAGCGTTGCCATTCCAGCCGATAAAGACACAGGCGCACGTCGTCTTCCCTGACGTAGACAGCCGCGGTCTCGCCTGTCTGCTTGACCAGTTCGCGAAGCACCGGCAACGCGTAGTCCTGCAGCCGGAACGAGCCCTGGTAGATCATGCCGAGATGGAACAGCGTGGGGCCGAGCATGTAGCGGCCATCGGCAAGACGCTTGAGGTAGCCGAAGCTTTCCAGCGACTCGCACAAACGAAGGATGGTGCTGTGATAGAGACCCGTTGCCGCCGTGAGATCGGCGAGCGTCATGCCGTCGACGCTTTCTTCGAACGCCTTGAGAATGCTCAGCGCCCTGTTCACGGCTGCTACGCCTGTATCGGCTGGATTTGCCATGTCGTGTTGCCAATGATTTCGTTCGTCAATGTTATGCGGGGTCAGCGTCTCGCGCCCCGCGCGCGGCCTAAAATTAAAGCAATTCAGGGCACTCCGCAAGGCGCGGCCGTTTGCTTAAATAGACATCATGTCTATTTCTGTGTAACCTGAATTCAGTGCCTCAATGCGCAACGCTCGGGAAACCCATGTCAAAGCTGCACAAGAAGGAATTCTCACACGATGAAAACGGCCCGCTGCAGGGCTTGAGGGTCGTGGACCTGTCGCGCCTCGTGGCTGGCAATATGCTGACTCTGCAGCTTGCCGATTTCGGTGCAGATGTCGTCAAGGTCGAGCCCATTGCCGGCGATACCTTGCGTGCGTTCAAGACTGACGGCTACGAGATATTCTGGAAGACGTATGCGCGCAACAAAAAGAGCGTGTGCGTCGACTTCCGTCGCAAGGAAGCAATCGAACTCATAGCGCGCATGATCGACGATGCCGACGTGCTCGTCGAAAGTTTCCGACCGGGCACGCTGGAGGAAATGGGACTCGCGCCCGCAAGACTCCACGAACGCAATCCACGGCTCGTCATTGCGCGGATTTCGGGCTGGGGGCAAACCGGCATCTTCCGGAACAAACCTGGTTTCGGCACTTTGGTGGAAGGGTATTCCGGCTTTGCGTCAATGAATGGCTTCGCTGATCGTGAACCGGTGCTGCCGCCCATGTTCCTCGGTGACATGACAACCGGCATCTATGGCGCCAATGCGGTGATGATGGCGCTCTGGCATACACGGGTGAACGGCGGTTGCGGGCAAGTGCTCGACATTTCTCTCTTCGAACCGACGCTCTCGATTCTCGGGCCGCAGGTTGCAAACTTCAAGCTCAATGGCCGCATCAAGCCGCGCACCGGCAGCCGCTCTGGCACGACGGCGCCGCGCAATACCTACAAGACGGCGGATGGAAAATGGCTCTGCATTTCGACCTCGACACAGTCGATGGCGCAACGGCTGTTCGCGACCATCGGCAAGCCCGAACTGACCAGCGATGTGCGCTATGCAACCAACGCCGCTCGGGTGGCCCATGTGGAAGAGATCGATCGCATCGTAGGCGGGTTTATCGGCGAGCGGACGCTGAGTGAGAATCGCGCACTGTTCGATGCCGCCGATGTCACGGCCGGACCGGTGTTCGACGCGTCGGACCTG
>NZ_CAXTGZ010000527.1:0-4225 GCF_964243625.1 uncultured Caballeronia sp. | reverse complement strand
AAGTACCAAACAGTTGTCACTGCACGCTCGGGACACTTAAGAATTAGCGGTTGGGGAGGCGTTTTCTTTGCTTCGTTTCTTTGTCGCCGTTGGACAAAGAAATGAAGTGCCGCCACGCACAGTGGCTAATAGTGCTGAAGAAATCAGCCGGATCAAACCGCGCGGTAGCCTAAAAAGCAGCAACCCAGCACCAACCCCAACCGCAACCAACCAAAAACCCCTCCCCGAGCGCCAGCGAAAACTCAAACCACCACAGTCTGCGCCTCACCAGCCTTCGACTCCCGAACCCGCCCGATCGCCCAAACCTGCTCCCCTGCCGCCGACAACATCCCCGTTGCAGCTTCGGCGTCAGCCGCATCAACAATAACGACCATCCCGATCCCGCAATTGAACACTCGATGCATCTCCGCATCAGCCACACCGCCGTGCTTCTGCAGCCACGAGAACAACGGCGGCAGCGGCCACGCCCGATGATCCAGCTCAACGGTCAAGCCATCGCGCAGAACCCGCGGAATATTCTCGACCAGCCCGCCGCCCGTGATATGCGCCATGCCCTTCACGGCCATCTGCGACATCAGCGACAACAACGGCTTCACATAGATATGCGTCGGCGCCATCAGTGCATCAGCAAGCGTTCGGCCATCGAAATCGGCATTCAGGTCCGGCTGCGCACGCTCGATGATCTTGCGCACCAGCGAATACCCATTCGAATGAATCCCCGACGAAGCCAGACCCAAAACCACATCGCCCGGCTTGATGGTCGAGCCATCGATAATCTTGCTCTTTTCCACCGCGCCAACCGCAAATCCCGCCAGATCGTATTCGCCATCGGGATACATGCCCGGCATTTCGGCAGTCTCGCCACCGATCAACGCGCAACCGGCCAGCTCGCAACCCTGCGCAATGCCCTGCACCACGGTCGCGGCCGTATCCACATCCAGCTTGCCGCAGGCGAAATAATCGAGGAAAAACAATGGCTCGGCGCCTTGCACGAGAATGTCGTTCACGCTCATGGCGACGAGATCCTGGCCGACGGTATCGTGCTTGTTCAGTTGAAAAGCGAGGCGCAGCTTGGTGCCTACGCCGTCGGTGCCGGACACGAGCACCGGCTCCTTGTAGCGTTTGGGCACTTCGAACAGCGCGCCGAATCCGCCGATCCCCCCCAACACGCCGTCGCGCATGGTTTTCTTGGCAAATGGCTTGATCCGGTCGACGAGCGCGTCGCCGGCATCGATGTCCACGCCCGCATCGCGATAGGACAAACCTTGGGCGGGTGCGCCCGTGCGCTCTGGGGCGGATTTGGGTTGATTCATGGGGGATCGGCGAGAAGGTCGGTAAAATGAGATTTTAACCGATGCTGGCCGTCCAACCCGATTTCTCGCAGTTCCCGGCCGCGGCTCCAAAGTACCGTTCCACCCCTTTTTGAGACTCACGCCTATCCGGCGGGTGTCTCGACCTTGCGCTCAATGCCTTTTGCACCGGTTCATGCCGGACATCAGCGAAATTGAGCGCGCCGTTTTCAAGACACGCCCTGACGGAACCGATTGCCCGTGCAACGCCAACTGACGCTCGATCTCGGCACGCCGCCGCTCGCCACCTTCGACAATTTTTTCGCCGCCGGCAACCACGAGCTGGTCACGCGCCTGCGCGAACTCGAAGGCGCGCTCGCCGCAGGGCCGGTGGCCGACCGGACCTTCTACGTCTGGGGCGAGGCGGGCAGCGGCCGCAGCCACCTGCTGCAGGCGCTGATGCACGAAGCCAACGGCCGCGCGCGTTTCCTGAGCCCGCAGGCGCCGCTCGCCGCATTCACCTTCGACCCGAACGCCAACATCTACGCCGTCGATGACTGCGAACGCCTCTCGGGCGCACAGCAAATCGCGCTTTTCAACCTGTTCAACGAGGTGCGCGCCCATCCTTCCAGCGCGCTCGTGGCGACGGGGAACGTGGCGCCGCTGGGGTTATCGGTGAGAGAAGACTTGCGCACGCGCCTCGGCTGGGGACTGGTCTTCCAGCTCACGCCCCTTTCCGACGAAAGCAAGGCCACCGCGCTGAAACACGCGGCGCGCGAACGCGGTATCGATCTGGCGGATGACGTGCCAGCCTACCTGCTCACCCATTTCCGGCGCGACATGCCAAGCCTGATGAAGCTTCTCGACGAACTCGACCGCTTTTCGCTGGAGCAAAAGCGCGCGGTCACCCTGCCCTTGCTGCGTACGATGCTCGCCAAAAAGGAAGATGAAGCGCCGCGCCCGCAAACCGAGCTTTTCTGACCCTGGACGGCAGGCACGCGCCGTCCCGACAGCCCGCCGAACGCTTCCACCCGCTTCAAGTAAAATGCGCTCCCATGAACCTAGCCCTATTTGATCTCGATCACACCCTCATCCCGACGGACAGCGACCACGAATGGGGTCGCTTCATGGCGAGGCTCGGTATTGTCGATGCCGAAAAGTTCGCGAAGCAAAACGACGCGTTCTACGCGCAGTACAAGGACGGTACGCTCGATATCCACGCCTACCTGAACGCCCAGCTTTCCCCGCTGGCGGGGCATCCGCGCACGCAACTGGACGACTGGCACGCGCAGTTCATGCGCGAGGTCATCACGCCGGCCATCCAGCCCGCCGCGCTCGAACTGGTGCGCAAACACCAGGAAGCGGGCGATCTCTGCTGTCTCGTGACCGCCACGAATGCGTTCATCACGGCGCCGATCGGCCAGGCATTCGGCATTGACGCGCTGATCGCCTGCGAGGTCGAAACGGTCGACAATATCCCGAACGGCGAGCTCACCGGCCGCCCCACGGGCACGCCGAGCTTTCGCGAAGGCAAGATCGTGCGTACCGAAATGTGGCTCGCTTCCATGGGAAAAAGCCTGGGCGACTTCGAACACAGCTACTTCTACAGCGACTCGCACAACGACATTCCTCTGCTAGAGAAAGTCACCGACCCGATCGCGACCAATCCCGACGACACCCTGCGCGCTCATGCGCAGTCCCGCGGCTGGCGCATCCTGGAAATCTTCTCCCCACGTGATTAAAAAACTCATCCGCAAGCTGTTCGGCCAGGAAAGCGCCAAAGAGGACGCTCCGGCGACCGCCCCGCTCGTTGCCGCGTCCGGCGACGATGTAAAACCTGCCCGCAAGACCACGCGCAAGAAGGCGGCGCCGGCCGAAGCCAGGCGCGATCCGAACGTGCCGGTGATCCTGTCGGCGGACGTACATGGCATCGACCCGTCGCTGATCTCGAAGAACGCGATCCGTGTGACCGAAGGGCTGCAACAAGCCGGGCATCGGGCGTTCATCGTGGGGGGCGCCGTGCGCGACCTGCTGCTGAACGTGGCGCCGAAGGACTTCGACGTTGCAACAGACGCCACGCCCGACCAGGTGCAAAAACTGTTTCGCCGGGCGCGCATCATCGGTCGGCGGTTTCAGATCGTGCACGTGCAGTTCGGACAGGACATCATCGAGACATCGACGTTCCGTGCTCTCGTCGATACCCCCGCCGACGCGCCGCCGTCGCCACCTCCGCCACGTTTGAGACGCGGCGAGATGGACACGCGCACGCATGCAGTCGATGCCAGCGGCCGCGTGCTGCGCGACAACGTCTGGGGCGAGCAGCACGAAGACGCCACGCGCCGCGACTTCACGATCAACGCCATGTATTACGATCCGGCGACGCAAACCGTGCTGGATTACCACGACGGCATGGCCGACATCCGCGCGCGCTTGCTGCGCATGATCGGAGACCCGGCGACGCGTTACAGGGAAGATCCGGTGCGCATGCTGCGCGTGGTGCGTTTTGCTGCGAAGCTCGGCTTCGAGATCGAGACCGCAACCCGCGCGCCGATTGCGGAACTGGCTGATCTGATCAGCAATGTCCCGGCTGCGCGTCTCTTCGACGAGATGCTCAAGCTGCTGCTCTCAGGCCACGCGCTCGCGTGCCTGACGCGTTTGCGCGCTGAAGGTTTGCATCACGGTGTATTGCCTCTGCTCGATGTGATTTTCGAATCCACGCACGGCGAGAAATTCATCACGCTGGCGCTGACCAACACTGACGAGCGCGTGCGTGCGGGCAAAGGGGTATCGCCGGGGTTCCTCTTCGCCACGCTGCTCTGGAACGACATGCAGTCGCGCTGGCAGCAATACACGCTCGCCGGTGAGTTCCCCGTGCCGGCGTTGCATCGCGCGATGGACGACGTGCTCGACATGCAGACCGAAAAGCTTGCTATCCA
>NZ_CAXTGZ010000526.1:0-4228 GCF_964243625.1 uncultured Caballeronia sp. | reverse complement strand
CACGGGAAATTCGAGCGGCAATCCCCCGGCTTCGCGCACGCCACGCTTCACGTATTCGGCAAGTTCTCGAAAATGCGCGTTGCAGGGCGTCAACTCGGACCACGTGTTGCATATGCCGATGACAGGCCGTCCGTCGAAATTGTCGTGCGGGATGCCCTGGTTCTTCATCCACGAACGGTGAATGAAACCGTCTTTCCCGTGCGTGCCAAACCATTGTTGCGATCGAAGTTTGCGCATGATGTGTCTTGTTGAGGTTTAAGGTCACCGACCCGAAAGCACGCCGTCTTGCTCCAGCGCGTCGAAGTCACGCCGCGTTGTGAGCAGCAATCGCGTCATGGCCGCGTGTGCTTCGGCAGGATCGCGCCGGCGAATTGCCTCGAACACAGCACGATGCTGTTCCAGTGACGCCTGCGCCGACAGCGCGTGTTCTCCAGTAAGGCGAATCCCTGCACCCAGCGCAGCGCGGACTGTGCCGACCAATTGCGTGAAGACCCAGTTGCCGGCCGCCGCAATGACGCCCGCATGAAACGCGACGTCTCCTGCGGCCCACAGCGCTCCGCGCGCACCATCCGCTTCGCTCGCCATCGCGGTCAACGCCTCTTCGATACAGGCGATATCGGCCGGCGAGGCCCGTTGCGCCGCCAGCTCTGCCGCGCGTGGCTCGATCAACAGCCGCGCTTCCACCAAAGACTGGAAGAACGCGGCGTCGGTGACGCGCAACACTGCCAGGTCGAGCACGGATTCATCCAGCAGCTTCCAGTTATCGCGAGGAAGAACTGTCGCGCCTTTGCGCCGCCGGCTTTCGATCAATCCGAGCGATGCCAGTTTTTGCATCGCCTCCCGGGCTGCCGTACGGCTCACACCATGCGCGGCGGCAAGTTCATTCTCGTTTGGCAAGCTCCATCCGACCGGAAGGACGCCGGAAAGGATTGCATCCGCGAGATGGATGACGATCGCCTCGTGCAGCTTCGTCATGGTCGGCGCGGCCGCCGATTCGGGTTTCATCGAAGACTCGCTCAAGGTAGGAGAAATAAATCATACATAATTCAGCATCAAGAAATAGTTATGTACGACATATTTCTACAATTGGCAGCACCGAAGACGTTCCGCGCCATGGTTCGGACGTGAAGAGGGAATCCCGACGCAAGCGCGGGTTCCAGTCAATCTGCTGGTTCGCTGGCAGCGCCGCCCGGACGGGCGTCACCGTGGAGAATAAGGCGATGCGGTCGAATGGGAGCGTTCGACCGTACCCATGCTCAAAGCAGCTTTTCGATATCTCCGGACAGCGCATCAGGCTTTGTCACCGATCCGAACCGGTTCGTCACGTTGCCTTCCTTATCGACGAGAAACTTCGTGAAGTTCCACTTGATGCCTTCGGTTCCGAGCACTCCCGGCGCTTCTTCAGTCAGATAACGGAACAGCGGATGCGCGTTCGCGCCGTTCACCTCGACCTTGGCGAACATGGGAAACGTGACGCCGTAATTCTTCTCACAGAAGCTGCCGATCTGCGCGGCGTCGCCCGGTTCCTGCTTCCCGAACTGATTGCACGGGAAACCCAGCACCGCGAAACCGCGGTCCTTGTAGCGGTCGTATATTTCCTGCAAACCCTTGTACTGCGGCGTAAATCCGCACTCGCTCGCGGTATTCACGATCAACAGCACCTTGCCCTGGTATTGCTCCAGGCTGGCTGTCTCGCCGCCCAGGGTTTCCGCCGAAAACGAGTAGATAGGGTTCATTCGAGTCTCCGCTTGAAAAAATCCAGTCTAAGCGAAACGCCAGGCAAAGAACATTCGGCCGAACGGCCAGCGAGGCACCGGACATGAATGAGCACGCGGCGAGCGCCAGCGGCAGTCTAAAATAGCGTTTTCCCGTACTCGCCTGGGTCTCACGCCGTGATTCGCTTCAATCAGTTCAGCCTTGCCCGCGGCACGAAACCGCTCTTCGAACAGACCACGTTCACGCTCAATCCTGGCGAAAAGGCGGGGCTTGTCGGTGCAAACGGCGCAGGCAAATCCACGCTGTTTTCCGTGCTGCGCGGCGACCTGCACGCAGACGGCGGTGATTTTTCCATGCCACCGTCATGGCAAATCGCGCACGTCGCGCAGGAAACGCCGGCGGTGGACCGCACCGCGCTCGATTACACGCTCGACGGAGACACGCAACTTCGCAGCATCGAAGCGCGGATCGCGGCGGCTTCAGCCGCTCACGACGGCGCCGCGGAAGGCGAAGCGCACGCCGCGTTCGCCGATGCCGACGGTTACACCGCGCCCGCCCGCGCCGAGACACTGCTGATTGGCCTGGGCTTCACGCTCGCGCAGACGAAGGATCCGGTCACGAGCTTCTCAGGCGGCTGGCGCATGCGCCTGAACCTTGCGCAGGCGCTGATGTGCCGCTCGGACCTGCTGCTGCTCGACGAACCCACGAACCACTTGGATCTCGACGCGATCATCTGGCTGGAAGACTGGCTGCATCGATACCCGGGGACGCTGATCGTGATTTCGCACGATCGCGAATTCCTCGATTCGGTGTGCAACGTCACGCTGCATCTGGAAAACCGGCAGATCAAGCGCTACGGCGGCAACTACAGTCAGTTCGAGATCCTCCGCGCGCAGCAAATGGCGTTGCAGCAAAGCGCATTCGAGAAGCAGCAGAAGACGGTGGAGCATCTGCAGAGCTTCATCAACCGGTTCAAGGCGCAGGCGACCAAGGCGAAGCAGGCGCAAAGCCGCGTGAAAGCACTCGAGCGCATGGAAATCATCGCGCCCGCGCATGCTTCTTCGCCGTTCACCTTCGAGTTCCGCACACCTGACTCCGCGCCCAATCCAATGATGGTGATGGAAGGCGTACGCTGCGGGTACCACACGGAAGCGGGCGACGTGCCGATCGTGGAAGGTGTCACGCTCTCCATTCAGAACGGCCAGCGCATCGGTCTGCTGGGCGCTAACGGCCAGGGCAAATCCACGCTGATCAAGACGCTCGCCGGGACGTTGGAAGCGCTCAGCGGGACCGTGCGCGAAGGCAAGGGCTTGCGGATCGGGTATTTTGCGCAGCATCAGCTCGAAACCCTGCGTCCGGATGACTCCGCCTTGCAGCACGTCGCCCGTCTCGCGCCCGATACCCGCGAACAGGAACTGCGCGACTTCCTGGGTGGATTCAATTTCTCGGGCGAGATGGCGACCGCGAAGATCGCCCCGTTCTCCGGCGGGGAAAAAGCGCGTCTGGCACTCGCGTTGATCATCTGGCAAAAGCCGAATCTGCTTCTCCTCGATGAACCAACGAACCATCTCGACCTCGAAACACGGCACGCCCTGACCATGGCGCTGGCGCAATTCGAGGGGACGCTGATCCTGGTTTCGCACGATCGCCACTTGCTGCGCGCGACCACGGACACGTTCATGCTGGTGGCAAAACACCGCCTTCAGCCCTTTGACGGCGACCTCGACGATTATCGTGACTGGCTGCTCCAGCACGCGGCCGAGCAGCGCGCGGCCGCCAAGGAAGCCGGCAGTGACAGCGCGGACGACACGCTCGATTCGGGGCAGAACCGCAAGGAACAGCGCAGGCTGGAAGCGCAAGAGCGCCAGAAACTCTCGCACTTGAAGAAACCGCTGCAGTCGCGGATTTCGAAGATCGAGAAGGAGATGGACAAGCTGAACGCCGAGAAGGCGCAACTGGATGCGTTCGTAGCCGATGCCGCGAGCTACGAGCCGTCAATGAAATCCAAGCTGACCGAGTCGATTCGCCGTCAGGCCGACGTGAACATCAAACTCGAAGCGCTGGAAGCGCAATGGCTCGAGGCACACGAAGAACTCGAGCAGATCGGCTGACTTGAGTGAGTCCAGGCTAGCGCCGTGGCAAGGTTTGCCGTGGTATGCCTTCGTCGTCGTGCAGCACGTGCTTGCGGCCCTTGACGTGGCAGCGGATCGTTGCCACGACCTCGTCCTCAGTCACGTTTTCCGCCACCACGCGGCGGGAGATCTGCCCTTCCGCATCGATCCATTCGACGATTCTGCAGCCACCGCCCCACGGTTGCGGGATAGGTGCTGACACCCGGCAGCCACGCAGATGAAATGATGGGGCTGACGAAGTTTGATTTGCGTGTTTCAAGGCGTCGTCCTTTCCGCTCGTATCGGGGTTTGTCGCGATAGAAGCATAGAAAAAGGACGCGCCACGTGGGTTACAGGGACTGCACCGATTTTTACGCCACATTACGAAAGGGCCCGATCCC
>NZ_CAXTGZ010000525.1:2188-4229 GCF_964243625.1 uncultured Caballeronia sp. | reverse complement strand
TCCCTATCTCGAAGGACTTCAACCTCGATGCTCAGTCTGCGGGTTTACTGTTGAGTGCGTTCTACGTGAGCTATTCGCTCATGCAATTGATCGCGGGGCAACTTAGTGACCGCTTCGGATCAAGAACGGTTCTTGTTTTTTCTGTTGCTTGCTGGTCGGTCTTCACAGGACTCACGGGTTTTGCCGCAACGTTCGCCTCCCTCATAGTGATCCGAGTTTTGTTCGGCATCGGAGAAGGCGGGTTTGTACCAGCCAGTACAGTGACGGTTGCCGAAGCATTTCCGCGTGGCGAACGGGCTCGGGCGAAATCGCTCGTTATCGGCGCTTCGTTCCTTGGTAGCGCAGTCGGATCCAGCGCAATCGCCGCATTGGTTCATATCCATGGCTGGCGTTACGCGTATCACGTGTTTGGTCTCGTGGGGATTGTCGTCGCGGTTGTGCTCTGGTTGGCCATCAAACGTGCGCCGCCTCGTCAGAAAATCGCTGGCAAGCTTGCATTCCGCACGGTATTCCGCTCGCGGATGCTTCGACAGACGATGTTGATCTTCTTCTTCAGCAACGTCGTCTATGTAGCGTTGATCTCGTGGATGCCTTCGTTCCTGGTCAAAACACGTCACATTGATATCTTGCACGCCGGCCTCGCGTCTGCCGGACCATACGTGGTCGCGTTCGTCTGCCTGAACATCGTTGGTTGGATGCTGGACAAGGTAGGTCAAGGACGCGAGCGACTCTTCATGATGTGCGGCGCATGCGCGGTTGTGGTCTTTTTTGCACTAATGGCCTTCGCCGATTCGTTGCCTTCGCTACTTGTTCTGTGGACACTGTGCCTTGTGGGCTACACCGTCATTTACGGAACTGTCTTTGCGATTCCGCTCAAGCACATGCCAGACGAGTCGGTTGGATCGGCTGCCGGCCTTATCAACTTTGGTGGCCAGGTTGCCGCCGCCATCGCGCCGGCCCTAGTGGGCATGCTGGTCGATCTGAGGCCAGGCTCGTATGTATGGGCATATTCCGCGCTTCTTGTTTCCGGATTGGCCGCGCTCCTTGTATCGCTCACGTGGCGCGCGGAGCCAGCGGCTCATTAAGTCATGAAAGCGAGGTCCGGCATGAATCCAAAAACGCTCGGTGTGGCGAGCAGCTCGAGCGGTTCGCGGAGCCTTGACTTGATGTCATGTCTCCTGGACAACCCGATTGTACGAGAGAACAGTGACGATTTCCGATTTGTCACGGAGCAGAGTCTCTTTCTTGATGTTTCGAGGCAGGCATCTTCTGTTGCCGAGGTCGCGGCCCAGAAGTTTCGCCTACTAAAGGTGTGTCAATCGCTCGAAGCGCGAAGCGTCGACAGAATTTTAATTCCTGATTTCGAGGCTTATACGTTCGTCGATCAGTTGACGTTGGAACTTGATGTGCCGGTCATTGACATGATGGTTGCCATCCGCGAACACCTCGCGACAGTCGCCGCGCCGGGAGATTCAATCGGCATTGCGACGTCAGATTGCGTTCGTCAATCGGAATTGTTTGAGAGATATCTGTCCGACACATATCGCGTCATACATTCTTCATTTGGCGCGCGGCAGAAATCAGGCGGATCTGGCACTGCGAAAAGCGCGTTGACGTTCAGCGATGAAGTCTGCGCTGAATTTAAGCGACAAGGTGCTTCGATCATCGTTGCGACCTTCTCTGAACTTGTGGCAGCCGGCTCCGGATCCACTCAAGGAGTTGAGGTCGTGGACGTTCACCGGGTCTACGCGGACTTCGCGATCCGCTTCTGTGACGACCAAAGGAAGGTGCGTTTCAAACTAGGAATCGTCGGTGGTATCGGCCCTGCTGCCACCGTCGATTTCATGGACAAGGTCGTACGCAACACTGTCGCACGCAGAGACCAGGATCACATCAAAATGCTTGTCGAACATAACCCTCAGATTCCGGATCGAACTGCGCATCTTTTGCATCAAGCAGAAGACCCGACGCTCGCGCTGTACGCGACCTGCGTGCGGCTGGAGGCGGGGCGCGGGGGCGCGCCGTGGATGCTCGGCATGCT
>NZ_CAXTGZ010000525.1:0-2178 GCF_964243625.1 uncultured Caballeronia sp. | reverse complement strand
TGGAGGCGGGTGGAGCAAGCGCCATTGCGCTGCCCTGCAACACCGCGCACGCGTTTGTCGAAAGGATTCAGCCATACCTCAACGTCCCGATCATCAACATGCTCAGAGAGACTGTCTCCTATATCGTCGATCGATTTGGTGCTGGATGCACAGTCGGACTTCTCGCGACGTCTGGAACCGTCGCAAGCCGCATCTATCACAACGTCTCGGAACGTGAACTCGACGTTCTCACGCCCGAACCTGAGTTCCAGGAAAAGGTTATGGCCGCGATCTACGGGCCTTGCGGTGTGAAAGCCGGCTTCACCGAAGGGAAGTGCAGAGAAGACCTGATTGCTGCGATAAAGCATCTCAGCGACCGCGGCGCGAAGGTCATGATTCTCGGCTGCACCGAACTGCCATTGATCATCGGGCAAGCGGACGCTTTTGACGTTGGTGGAGTGTCAGTGACGATCGTCGATCCTACGAACGTCCTTGCACAACGCTGCGTTCTGATCGCTAACGCGCTTGGCAATTAGCAATAGTCAACGAACGCTGTTGGTGGTCTGACACATGACAGCTTCAAACCAAAGCACTCAAGGAACACATCGTGGCAGCACAGAAATTTCGCATCGAATCCGACCTGTTAGGCGAAAGGGAAGTCCCTCAGGAGGCTTATTACGGCGTTCATACACTACGGGCAAAAGAGAACTTCCAGATATCGGGGAGCACCGTGTCGTCATATCCAGAACTGATCGTTGCTCTTGCCGCCGTCAAGCAGGCGGCGGCCGAGGCGAACGCAAAACTCGGTCTGCTTTCGCCGGCCTTGTACGACTCGATTTCCGCTGCCTGCATCGAGATCAGAGACGGACGGCTGCACGACCAATTTGTCGTCGACATCATTCAAGGCGGTGCAGGAACATCGACGAACATGAATGCGAACGAAGTCATCTGCAATCGCGCGCTCGAGCTGATGGGCCACCAACGCGGCGAGTATGGCTTTCTTCATCCGAACGAGCACGTCAACCTCGCGCAAAGCACGAACGACGTTTATCCCACCGCGCTTCGCATCGCTACTCTCTTTGCGATCGAGCATCTGATTGAAGCAATGACGATACTTCATGCAGCGTTCGCCGCGAAAGCGCTCGAGTTCGCGGGCATGCTCAAACTTGGCCGGACGCAGTTGCAGGACGCAGTGCCGATGACCCTCGGCCAGGAGTTCTCGACCTACGCGGTCATGGTGGAGGAAGACATGGCTCGCCTTGGCGAAGCGTCCGTGCTGATTCGTGAGATCAACTTGGGCGCGACTGCTATTGGCACTGGGATCACCGCCCATCCCGACTATGCGCAAAAGGCGCTAGTTGCGTTGAATCGCATCACGGGACTCGAACTTAGCACAGCGCCTAATCTCATCGAAGCGACCCAGGATTGCGGGGCCTTCGTGCAGATATCCGGCGTGCTCAAGCGGATTGCGGTCAAGCTCTCGAAAATCTGCAATGACCTCCGCCTGCTATCAAGCGGACCGCGCGCGGGATTCGGCGAAATCAATCTGCCGCCTATGCAGGCCGGCTCATCCATCATGCCCGGTAAAGTCAATCCGGTCATTCCGGAAGTCATGAATCAGATCGCATTTGAAGTATTTGGCAACGACATTACCGTGACATTCGCCGCCGAAGGCGGCCAGCTTCAATTGAACGCGTTCGAACCGATCATCGCGAGCAGCTTGTTTCGTAGTTTCAAACATCTTACTAACGGATGCACGACGCTTGCTGAGCGATGCATCAAGGGCATCACCGCGAATCCAGAGAAACTGCGTGAAACGCTCGATCGATCGCTTGCTCTCGCGACGGCGCTCAATCCGTACATCGGTTACAAGAACTCGACGTCCGTCGCAGCTGAAGCGCATGCACTGGGAACAACAATTCGTGAAGTCGTTTTGCGTCGAAGACTGCTTACCGAGGCGCAGCTCGACGAAGCGCTGCGGCCGGAAGCGTTGATCCAGCCACGCGTGTACGCGGGCCTGATCAGTCGGGCCGAATCGCCTGTGTCCGGCGATATCGTTCAGTAATCGCGCAGCGCCACCGCTTCGCGAACGCGGGTGTCGCCATGCACCGTCCATCGAGTCGAGGAGTAAGTGTTGTCGAACGCATAACGATGGCGGCCGTGCTGGCGGTACTGATAAGTTTGCCAATCTCGCGACCA
>NZ_CAXTGZ010000524.1:0-4232 GCF_964243625.1 uncultured Caballeronia sp. | reverse complement strand
ATTTGCTGCGCGGGGAAGGCAGGGGTGGTCAGTTTGTCATGTCGGACGGGCTTGCTTTTCCCATCGCGCCTCCACGCAACGGGCCGCTTTATCTGGGCGTGCGCCCGGAAGACGTGGTGGTCGGCACGGGCGATCAGCCAGGCGCTTTTTCAGCAGATATCTTCGCGTTCGAACTGCTCGGCGACGTCACCCTCATCACGCTGAAACTTGCCGGCCAGCACTTTGTGGTCAAAGGCGACAAATCCATTCGATACACCGACGGCGACCGGATCATCGTGCGGCCAGAGCCATCGAAGATGTTCTGGTTCGACGGGACGACCGGCGAGCGCATCAAAACCGGCTGACGGTCGGGGCTGCCCCAATTCAGTTGCACAAGCTTGAAGCTTGAACCAGGAGAACGAGTCACCATGCGTCCCAACTTAATCAAACAGAAGTTCCTCGCAGGCGAACCCATCGTCAATGCATGGCTTTCCATCCCGAGCAGTTATGCGGCGGAAGTCGTGGCGTCCCAAGGATTCGATTCGGTGACAGTCGACCTGCAGCACGGGATGATGGGTTTCGAATCTGCGTTGACCATGTTGCAAGCGGTCAGCATCACGCCTGCAACACCTCTGGTCCGCTGTCCTTCGCTCAATCCGCCGGAGATCATGAAGCTGCTCGATGCAGGCGCCTACGGCGTGATCTGTCCTTCCATCGATACCCCCGAGATGGCGCGCCAATTCGTTTCTGCATGCCGCTATCCGGACGCCGGGCAGCGCTCGTTTGGTCCGGCGCGCGGACTGCTTTATGGCGGACCTGATTATTTCAGTTGCGCTAACGACACTGTCCTGACGCTTGCCATGATCGAATCGCAGCAAGCGCTCGATCAACTCGATGCAATCCTCGATACACCCGGCCTCGACGGTATCTACATCGGCCCGAACGATCTTGCGTTGAGCCTTGGCATGAAACCCGGCATGCAAACGAACGCGAGGCTGGAAGAGGTGATCGGGCAGATCCTCCGCGGCGCTCGTGATCGCGGCCTGCTTGCCGGCATATTCTGCAGCGACGGCGCCGCGGCGCACAGCCGGCTGGAGGAGGGGTTTCATCTAGTGACACCTGGCAATGATGCCAACGCGCTTGCAGTCGCAAGCACGTCGCGCCTTCTGGCAGCGCGCGGCGCGGGCGGTGCGACAGCCCGCGGCGGCTACTGAAACTCGCTGAAGGAACAGGGCAATGGCCGCCATTCCGCTTGTCTTGCTACCGGGAACACTGTGCGACGCGCGTGTCTGGCGTGCACAGGTCGACGCGTTGTCGGTACAGCGGCCAGTCGTCGTATGCGAGTTGGGCAGCGAGCGAACCATGGAGGCCGAGGTGGCCGCGTATCTTGCGATACTCCCGCCGCGGTTCGTGCTGGGCGGATTCTCACTCGGTGGAATTGTTGCGCTGGAGCTTTACAGACAGGCGCCGGATCGTGTGGCCGGCTTGATCCTTGTTTCGACCAATGCACGACCCGATCCGGAATCAAGCCAAGAGAAACGCCGGAAACTGGTTGAACGGGTCGATGCAGGCGAGCTGGAAAGTGTTCTGGATGAGTCTCTGTTGCCCTATTACTTTTCGCCTGAATGTGGGCACCGTGGTGAATTGACCGCTCTGATCAGGGCGATGGCGCATTCGAGCGCGGCGAATTTTGCGAACCAGTCGCGCTATGCAAGCGATCGTCCGGATTCAAGGCCGATGCTGAAATCGATAACCGTGCCCGTTCTATTGATTTGCGGTGATTCGGACGTGTTGACGCCGCGCGACCGGCAGGACGAAATGGCGCAAGAGCTTGCGCAAGCGAGCACGGTGTTCATTGCACGATGCGGCCATTTTGCAACGCTCGAGTCATCTGATGCATGTAATCAAGCCATGCAGCAATGGCTGCTGAGAATGATTCCCTAGCCGTTTGATGGAGATTGATCGCCGAAAGTAATAGATTACTTATTAGTTAGGAAACCGATATAAAAAATACGCTGAGAGATCAACTGTTGAGGCGTCAGTGTCTTTTTGGCGCCGATACCCGAACCCACGCAAGACATTCCGCACGTCAACACGACCTTTACGAGCCACGTGAAATGAAACCGACCCGCGCGCTTTTATCCATTGCCTGCTGTTGCGCTGCTATCAGCGCTCATGCACAAAGCAATGTGACGTTGTACGGCATTATCGACGAAGCCTTCCAGTACACGACGAACCAGGCGGGCGGCCACGCTTATCAACTGGCCAGCGGAACATTGAGCGCTTCGCGTTTTGGCTTCAGGGGGCGTGAGGACCTTGGCAGCGGATATGCGGCCATCTTCCAGCTGGAGAACGGCTTCAACGCAAACACCGGCAAGCTCGGGCAGAACGGCCGTCTGTTCGGCCGCCAGTCGTGGGTAGGCATTTCGACGCCTTACGGCGCAGTCACGCTGGGTCGTCAATATGATTTCGAAACGACCTTCGTGGGGCCGTTCGAATCGGGTTATGCATGGTCGGGCGGTCCCGGCACGCAGCCCGGCGACAACAACAACATGAACGCCAGCTTTCGCTTGAACAACGCCGTCAAGTTCGTCAGCAACCCGTATCACGGATTGACTGTCGGTGCGGCGTATTCATTCGGAGGCACGCCCGGGTCGGTCACCAACAACAGCACGTACGGTGCCGGCATCACTTACACAATCGGCGGCTTTGCGGCTGCGGCGTCGTATTCGCATATCGATCATCCAAATACATCTGTGTACGACGGAACGAACACCACTACCGGCGTGACCGTGTCGGGGCTGAGCTACTCCGGTTTCGTATCGGCGAAAAGCCTGCAAATCAGCGCGCTCGGCGCCTCATACACGTTCGGAAACTCGACGATTGGCGGGACTTTCAGCAACGTCGACTTTGGCAAGCTGGGCAGCGGTTCGGGGCCGAATCCCGAAGGGTATTCCGGTACCGGCGTCTTGAATACCGGCGAAATCAACTACCTTTACCATTTCACGCCGGCATTCAGTGCGGGCACTGCGTTTATCTACACACGTGTGAATTCGACGGGTGGCGCACCCGGCGCGATTTATCGCCAGATCGATATCGGAACGACATATAGTCTTTCGAAGCGCACGGATGTGTATGTGTGGGCGTATGGTCAGAACGCCAGTGGGACCAATTCCGTGGGTGGGCCGGCCGTTGCGCAGCTTGCCTTTACATCGGCTTCCTCCACCGACAAGCAACTTGCCGTGGTAGCCGGCATCCGGCATCGTTTCTGAGCATGGTTGAGCTTTTTGAGTTTTCAATTGAGAGGAGCATAAGGTGAGCTTTGACCTAGGGTCGTACAAGGATGTCCCGAACTTCATTTATGGAATCACGCGTGAAATCTGGGAGGACCGGGGAATCGGCGGGAAGCTCGACAAGCATTACGCGCCCGATATCCTGCTGCGCGCCGCGACCGGATTCACCGGAAGCAACAAGGGTGTCACGGCGCAGACGCTGCAGACGCTGCATCAGTTCCCTGACCGCCAGCTCGTTGGCGAGGATGTGATCTGGACGCCGTATGGCGACGGCACCTTTCTTTCGTCGCATAGGTTGACCTCCGTGATGCGTCATACCGGCGACGGCGTTCTCGGCCGCGCCGAGGGACGCATGGTTCGCAGCCGGATCATCGCGGATTGCTGGGTACGGGATCAAGTCGTGATCGAGGAGTGGCTCGTGCGGGACCAGGCTGCTTTCGCGCGGTGCCTGGGCACAAGTGCGCGCGCGCTCGCCTGCAGCATGACCGACCGGGAATTGCAGCAGGGCGTGCCGATTTCCTTCTTCACGCCTGAGCACGACAAGCCGAGCCGCTATAAGGCAACCGTGCAAAGCGACGACGAAACCGTTCACCGTTATCTCGGCGGCATGCAACGTCTTTGGCACGACAAGGAAACGGCCGTGATTCGCGACATGTATTTCCACGGCGCCGCGTTTCATGCACCCGGTGGGGACGTACTCTACGGGCATGGCGATATCGATACATTCGCGCTTGGTTATCTCGCATCATTTCCCGATGCGGTGCTCAAAGTAGAAAGCGCACGGGTGAACCGCGATCCTGAGCAGCCAGTAAGGGTTGCGGTGCGCTGGTCGCTCACGGGCACGCATTGCGGCTTCGGACATTTTGGAGAACCGACCGGCGCGCCTGTCTACGTCATGGGCATGTCGCACGCGAATCTCACGAAAGACAAGGTAATGACGGAATTTTTCGTTACCGACGA
>NZ_CAXTGZ010000523.1:0-4244 GCF_964243625.1 uncultured Caballeronia sp. | reverse complement strand
TTATATTTTCAAGGATTTAATATGGATACCGGTATCGTCAAGTGGTTAAACGACAGCAAGGGCTTCGGCTTCATTACGCCTGACGCAGGCGGCGACGACCTCTTCGCCCACTTTTCGGAAATTCGCAGCGAAGGCTTCAAGACCCTCGCCGAAAACCAGAAGGTTAGCTTCGAAACGAAGCAAGGCCCGAAGGGTCTGCAAGCTTCGAACATTACCCCGCTGTAATTGACGGTGTAATTTGTTTCAGCGTGTGAATTGGTTCGCACCGGTTCACACGTGTATCAAGCGTTTCGCGGAGCTTTGGCTCCCGGTTGCGGCAGCCGTATCAACCAGGTGATTTTTGAGTTATCAGGTTCCACGGCGCCGCTGCCATCAGCATTGCACCTGTCTGCCTCTGCTTGCATGTGTTGCATCTCCACTTTAGTCCGCTGTCGCATTAGTCCTCTGCCGCTTTAGTCCCCTGCAATCTCCTGCAACACTCCGCTGCTACATCGCGATCGAGCTGCGAACGTTTTGAGTTCGTCGCCGCGTTGTACCTCGGGCTGCTTTCTGCTGTATTTCTGCTGCTCCTCTGCGAATTCATGGCCTCGTGCCAGCAACGACGCGTCCTTGCACAAGCTTTTGTGGGACGGCGTTCATTCGTGTGTATCACCCATGCATAACTCAAACCATAACTCTAAAATTTCGCAGTATCACGGCTACAAAGTCATAGCTTTCGCACATCGTCTGCCGGACGGATTGTTCGCGTCCAATTTGCTGCTTGAACGTAACAGCGGCACAGGCAAAGGCAATCGCTATCAGTTTCATGTCCTTGACTACTTCAAGGACGAAGCGCAGGCAATCGGCCACTCCCGCAAGTGGGCCCGCAACTGGGTCGACGATCGCGGCTGATTCCAGCCGGTCGTGAAAATCCCTGACTGACGCGCGCAATAGCGCGGTCAACATCAATAAGGCGCACCTCGGGTGCGCCTTTGTCGTATGCGTCGGCAAAAAATCCCTCAGGACCACGGGCGCTGCGAAATTCAGTAAAAGATCTGCATCTTTTTCCTCAAGCAATTTTTCTGGCGGTCGATAAACACATTGCCTGGATCGACAAATGTGCGACGGAGCATCACGAAAAAAGTTTATCGCGTTCGAGGGGTGAGAGCCTCGCCGTCTTAAAGCACTTTGCGACAGGCATGGGCCGCGGGCAGGACCATTGATAAAACCGGTCCGCCCGCGCCGCACTCGATCCGCTGGCGGTTCTTTGGGGGCAAAGGCCGCAGCGGCAACTCAGCCGTTATGCCCGTGAGGGCAGGAGTCGCCACATGAATCTCAAAGACGTGTCCATCAAGAGCAAGCTCATCGGAGGGTTTGGTGTGCTCGCCGTCATCGTGCTGGGTGTTTCGGTGATGTCGCTGCACGCTTTAAGCGCCTCGACCGACGGCTTCTCCAGCTATGTGCATGGCCCGAATGCCCGCGCCGATGTCGCCACGCAAGTGCGCACGGCTGTGGATCGCCGGGCAATCGCCGCGCGCAATCTCGTGCTCGTCACGAAACCATCGGACCTCGAGATCGAAAAAGCCGAAGTGATTCAGGCCTCGGAAGATGTGCAGACGAAGCTCAAGCTCCTGAAAACCATGGTCGCAACCGGGCCTGACAGCAGCGACACCGCCCGCAGCCTCGTGAGCGAGGTGGATCGTGTGGAATCGCTCTACGGGCCGGTCGCGAATGACATCGTGGCGTTGGCGCTGAGCGGCAAGCACGACGAGGCCATCGTGAAGATGGACAACGAATGCCGGCCCTTGCTGGCCGCGCTCGTCAGGGCCACGAACGCTTACGCGGAATACACGCGTGGGCGTCAGGAGCAGATGGTGCGCGAGTCAGACGAGCAATACCAGACGCAGCGCAACTGGATGGTCGCGCTTTGCGTCGCCGCGCTTGCGTTGGCAGCCGCCGCGGGCGTGTTCATTACGCGCTCGATCACCGTCCCTATCCGCCGTGCAGTCGATGTTGCCAGCACCGTCGCGCGTGGTGACTTGCGAAGCCGCATCGTGGTGATGCAGAAGGACGAAACCGGCCAGTTGCTCGGCGCGCTCGCCGATATGAACGCGCGCCTGATCGAAACCGTGAGCCGCGTGCGTGAAAGCAGCGGAAGCATTGCCAACGCTTCCACCGAGATTGCCACCGGCAATACCGACCTCAGTCAACGGACGGAGGAACAGGCGGCGTCGCTGGAGGAAACGGCGGCGAGCATGGAAGAGCTGACATCGACGGTGAAGCAGAACACGGAGAACGCGCAGCAGGCAAGCGCTCTGGCATCGAGTGCATCGAATGTCGCGCAGCGTGGCAGCAAGGTCGTGAGCCAGGTGGTCGACACCATGCACGGCATCAGCGCGAGCTCGGCGAAGATTGCGGAAATCACCGGGATGATCGAAGGTATCGCGTTCCAGACGAACATTTTGGCGCTGAACGCGGCCGTGGAAGCGGCGCGGGCGGGCGAGCAGGGACGCGGGTTTGCCGTTGTGGCGAGCGAGGTGCGCAGCCTGGCGCAACGGTCATCGAGCGCGGCCAAGGAGATCAAGGAGCTGATCGCCAACTCGGTGCAGCAGGTCCAGAGCGGATCGGTGCTTGCCGGGCAGGCCGGCGAGACGATGGCCGAAGTCACGCAGGCGGTGGCGCGCGTGACGGACATCATGGAGGAGATCGCGGCGGCATCGATCGAGCAGGGGCGCGGTATCGAACAGGTGAATCAGGCGATCACACAGATGGACGAGGTCACGCAGCAAAACGCGGCGCTGGTGGAGGAAGCCGCGGCGGCATCGCATTCGCTGCAGGAACAGGGGCGCCAGTTGATGGATGCGGTTGCGTTTTTCCAGATGGAGGGTTCTGCGGCGGCGAGCGCGGCGCCGCAAGCTCGTGCGATTGCGAGGGGTGCACAGGGCGTGCAGAAACGAGCGCCGGCCGTTCGCGTCGCCCAACTGAAAGCTGCCGGCGATGACGGCTGGAGCACGTTTTAAACTGCTTTGAGCTCTATAGGAAAACGGCGCGGACGTCTTTGGACTCCGCGCCGTTTTCCATGGCCCTTCCTTGATCGATTGAGTTCGGATATCGCTCGGGAACGCGAACTGCGTTTGGCTCACTGAGTCCCGATCTTCCTTCTTCGAACCACCGGAGCTTTTGATGTCCCTCTATCTTTTGGCATTGCTCATCGGCGTGATTGCCGGTCTCCGGGCGATGACCGCGCCCGCCGCCGTAAGCTGGGCCGCGCACCTTGGCCTCCTGCCGCTGCAGCACACGCCGCTGGCTTTTCTCGGCGCGACGATTACGCCGTACATCCTGACGGCGCTTGCCCTCATCGAACTCGTCACGGATCAGTTGCCCAAGACGCCCAGCCGCAAAGTGCCGATGCAATTCGGCGCCCGGCTTGTGACCGGTGCCGTGAGCGGCGCCGCGATAGGGGCGGCGGCCGGATCGATGATCGGTGGTGCGGTGGCCGGCTTGATCGGTGCGGTCATCGGCACGTTTGGCGGGGCGAGCGCCCGAGGCGCGCTGGCGCGTGCGTTTGGCCGTGATCTGCCTGCCGCGCTGGCAGAGGATGCAGTAGCCGTGGTGGGCGCGGTGCTGATCGTCATGGCGATCGGCTGAAGCCGGGACCCCGGGCAAGTTTTAGTAGCTGCGGCGTTGCGGTATCGAAAAGTAGGTGGTCAGCATTTCCGCAAGGCGCCAGGTGGCGCAGGGACGGCGGCAATGGGCATCGAATCCGGCGTGCTTCAGCGTTTCGATGGGGTCCGCCGGCCAGATATTGCTGATTGCGACCAGCAGGCGGCCGGTCATGTCGGCGTCGGGCCGTAGCGCGCTGATGAAGGCGTAACCGGAATCGCTGTCGAGCCGCGTATCCAGTATCAATGCCTGGGGTTTCCAGTTCTGCAGCAATGAACGCGCTGACTTCAGGTTCTGCGTTTGCATCACCTGTAATCCGGTAAGCCGCAGCAATGCTGCCAGCGACTCGCCAATCAGCTTGTCCTGATGCGCGATCAACACGCGGGGCGAACCGACAGGCATACGTGCCTGCTTGCCGCTCCATAGCGCAAAGTGTCTCTCGTCATCGGTGCCTGAACGACTGCTCATGATGTCCTCCTCGTGGTTTTTATGTGAGTGGAACGCCGGACCGTGTCTCCTCTCGCTAGCTGCAGCTTCGAGTTCGGTGATGGCGGTGTTGCAGAGTCGATGACGCAGTGTCGCGTTTAAGCGTTCGCCGCAAA
>NZ_CAXTGZ010000522.1:0-4258 GCF_964243625.1 uncultured Caballeronia sp. | reverse complement strand
GAGAAGGGCAGCTTCATCGGGATCATGCGTAACGATCACCGTCACCGCCGATATCTCCCTTTGCAGCTCGCGCAGGGACTGCTGAAGACGCCGGCGGCGCGGGGTATCGAGGGCGGCGAAGGGTTCATCGAAGAGCAGAAGCTGACTGTGTTGCGTCAGCGCGCGAGCAAGCGCCACGCGTTGGCGCTGACCGAACGACAGCTCCTGCGGCAAGCGTTGAAGCAGGCTTGAAAGTCCAAGCTGCTCGACCCATTGCCGCGCGCTGGCGGCATCTGCGCTCAAGGGAAACGCGAGTTGCTGGGCGACCGTCATGTGCGGAAAGAGGCCATAGTCTTGTGGCATATAACCAATCTTGCGTGCCTCGGGCGGAAGGCCCGTCAACGACGCATCTCCCAGCGACACCATCGCCGTTTGTCCGGTTTCAAGTCCGGCGATGAGGCGCAAGGTCATCGACTTGCCTGAACCCGACGTTCCGATGATCGCAAGACGCCGTGTTTGCGGCGCCCATTTGATATCGAGATCGAAGCTGCCCAACTGTTTTTTCAATACGATGCTCAAACGGCGGTCGTCGGTATCGATTGCGGCATGTGATTGTGAAAGGTCATTGGTATCGTCTGCATTGACGAATTCCACGCTCGACGTACCGCGCCCGTTGCGGCTATAGATCGACAGTGCCGCGCACACAATGGCGATTGCAAGCGTAGGCAAAAGCAACGGCATCATGGCGGGCAGGCCCTGTCCGCCGAAGACCACGTACGTATACACCGGCAGCGAATACGGGTGATACGCGACCATCACGGTCGCCCCGAATTCTCCGAACGCGCGCAACCAAGCAAGTGCAAGACCGGCGCTGATCGCGGGCCAGGCAACCGGCAGCGTCACACGAAAAAAGCGGCTGCCCGCGCGATGACCGAGCGTTGCGGCCACGTCTTCGAACATGGGGTCGACGGCGGCAAACGCCGAGCGTGCCGCAATGATCAGAAACGGCGCGGCGACAAACGTCTCCGCGAGCACGATGCCCGCAAACGAGTCGGTCAGCTTGCCGCCGGTCAGTTGCCCGACCCAGCTATAGGGGCCGAGCAAAAACAGCAGCAATACGCCACTGGTCAGCGGCGGCAACGCAAGCGGCAACTGCACGATAAAACCAAGCAACGCCGAACGCTTCGAAGTGGATCGTGCGAGCAGATACCCCAACGGCACGCCGCCGATCAGGATGACAAGCGACGCGACGCTCGAGCTTCCCGCCGATACCGCGACTGCCGAAAGCGTCGAGCGCCAGTCGACACCCTGCCAGTCCGCCGCGCCGATCTGCGGAATGCTGGCGAGGAACGGCGCGCATAGATAGACCGCGAGCAGCGCTGCGAGCCACGACAAAGGTCGCGCAGCGACGCGCCTCATTGCGTCGCGTCGATCACAGCCTGGAGCGACGGCGGCATGGCCTGCGCGTTACCCGTGACAGCGGGCTTGATGACATCGACGCCATGTTCCTTCAGCAACTCGCGTCCCTTTGCACTCAGCAGGAAGTCGACGAAACGCGTGGCGCCTGTTGAATTCGGCGCGTCGCCCAGGATGGCGAGCGTGTAGCTCGCCTTGGCCTGCAATTCAGGCGCGGGACGAATGGATGGAATCTTCAGGTCCGACGTTTCGGTCGAATAGAAGAAACCTGCATCGAGTTGTCCGGATTGCAGACGTCCGACAAGCGCTTCTTCAGGCAAGACCTGCTCCGGATTCTCAGCGGCGCCAAGGGTTTTCTCGACCAGATCAGGCTGTTGATAAAGGCCGGCCGCCTTCGTCACCATCTCGACTGTGAACGCGCCCTTCGGATCCAGCTTGGGATCGGTGCGGCCAATCTTGATGCCCGGTTCCTGCAGAACCTGATCCCAGCGCTTGGTCTTGAATTCGCCCGCGAACTTGCTGCGCGGGTTATAGCCGATCATTAACGGCGATTCGGCGAAGGTCAAATACCACGCGACATGATCGCCATTGGCCGCGCCCATCAAACCCGTGTTGACCTTCGGGCTTGCGCTGATGAACACATCACCGCGACGCAGTTTGCCCTTGATCTCGTTGGCAATCTTGTTTGAACCCGCCGCGTAGCCCTGGAAATGAAGACCGGTTTCCTTCTCGAACGCAGGACCGACACTGCGCTCCATCAGGTTCACGAGCGAGCCTGCATACAAGACGTTGACGACGTTGTCGTCGGCTACTGCGGTGTGCGCGAACATTGCGCCGGCCATCACTGCAACAGACACCATTGCCTTACGGATCATCTTGTTCTCCACGGTTTTCCGATGCTGGTTGAAAGGTACCAAGAGGTAATAAAGTGCGTAATAAAGGGCGCTATATTACGCTGAGACATACGGAGTTCGCTAACCCGATCATCACGTCGAAAGGCGGTTTTTCGCGGCAATTTGACTCGCGTCCGCCCTGTTGCGCAGATAAACTTCTGGCTTGCCTGCGAACCGGCAATCACACTACAACGTGCGTTCTTGCCTTGCGGCCGTTCATGCCCGCCTGAGGACGCTGCAACCGGAGATAAAAATGCGTACAAGCGCCCGAAATCAATTTGTTGGTGAAGTGGTGGATGTCAAACACGGCGCCGTGAACGACGAAATCGTGCTGCGCGCCAACGACGGCCTCGAGATTGTCTCGGTGATTACGCATGGCAGTGCGACGTCCCTGGGTCTTGCGGCCGGTAAGGCTGCGTTTGCGTTGGTCAAGGCGTCGTCGGTCATCGTGATGGTCGACGTGGCCAACAGCCAGACGTCGGCGCGAAACAGCTTTGCCGGTACGATCTCGGCGGTCACGCCGGGCGCCGTGAATACGGAAGTCGTCATTACCGTAGCGGGCGGCGCGCAGATCGCGGCGATCGTCACGAATGAAAGTGCTCAACGTCTTGCGCTCGCGACCGGCAAGGTGGCTACGGCGATCTTCAAGGCGTCGAGCGTGATCATCGGCGTGGATGACTAAGTCAGATCAGTTAGTGGCAGCGGCCTGGTTCAGCGGAATGATCCTCAAAATGCTGGCGCCGCTTGCTCCTTTTGCACGGTCCACGACGTAAAGCGAATGGTGCAATGGGTCGATTGCGACACCGCGCGCATCGTCGAAACCGTTTGCGACTTCAGTCACCGTGTTGTCAGGCGTGATCCGGCATACCGCGGTTGCGTTGCATTTTGTGTAGAGCGCACCGCTTGTATCAATGGCAAGCAGATCCGGACCGTTGATCTTCACCACTTGCGTCTTGAGGCCGCCCGCTTGCGAATGATCCAGCAATCCGGCAAGGCTGGTCTTGAGAATCATGTTGTTCCCCTGGTCCGAAATCGATACCGCATCGCCTCGCACGACAATTCCCACAGGTTTCGCCAACCCGGACAGCACGTTGTGTTCGGATGCCGCGTGCGTGGATTCGTCGTAAGTGATCAGGCTTACGCCGCCCGTTGCGGGCGCGCTCCCCTCCTTGACGAACCATGTTGAAAGCAATCTCCCCGGGCCGATAACGGCCAGTCCCAACCGGCGCCGTGCAGGATCGATCCCCGAAAGCATTGCCACTGATTTGTTCGCGCCGACCTCCATTACGGCGCCGGACGTACCAAAACCAAAGCGTTCAATCAACAATGTGCCCTTGGTCGAGAACGTCACCTGACTGAGCGCATTGGGTTGTCCCGCGACTGGCGCAATGACTGCAAACGGCACAAAGGTCTTGCCATCCGTCGATACAAGCACGCTGTTGGTTTTATCGTCGGTTATGAAAATGCGGCCATCGGCTTGAGCAATAGCAATGCCGTTAGGGCGCGCATCGAGCGTTATTTGCTGAGGCGCGCTTGCGATTTGCGCAGACCCGCAACCCGCAAGCGATAACGCCACCGACGCCGACAACGCACAGAAAGCGATGCGCGGAAGGCTCACAAAACGCGCGGTCAGATATGAAAAATCCATGTTGGTTCTCGTTGCGACGGGGCACTCAATATAACGCTTAAGTCCCGGTTGTTCCCGGCCGCACGCCGCATATGCGAAAAGCGGTATGTCCAACATGGTTCACGCGCATGTCAGTATCGCTTTTCGACGTCGTAATATTCACGTGGATATAATGACGTAGCAGTTGTCTGCAACCGGTCCCTGGAGGACACAAGATGAGTGATGCCAACGCTCAGGCACTCGTAGTCGAGTACGCCAAGACTGTTATTTCGTTGGAGGGCGATTTCCTGCGTCCCTTGACGGTCGACCTCTCGGAATTCAGGGAGCAACCCGCAGTTGTCTC
>NZ_CAXTGZ010000521.1:0-4260 GCF_964243625.1 uncultured Caballeronia sp. | reverse complement strand
TGGCGCAGCATCTTTGTGGCGGCCGGTGGATTGACAGTTGTCACGGCGGCGTTGAGCATGCTTTATTTGCCCGAGTCACTGGCGTTCTTAACTCGCCACAAGCGCCGGGACGAAGCGCTCGCCTGGATCAAGCGGGTGCTTGGCGTTAATGTTTCTACACGTCCAGGCGAGGGTGATCGAACACCGCTCAACGAGTCTGTGCGCGGAGCAGGCACGAGCTTGCTTTCATCGTTGAATTTTCGCGTGAACGCCGGACTCTGGATTGGGTTCTTCACGCTGTCGTACGTCGCCTTCGCATATTTCATGTGGACACCAACCGTGTTCGTCGGTGCCGGATTTAACATGCCCAGGGCCATTCGATGCACATCGGTTTATACGTTTTCCGCCGTTCTCGGCGTCCTCGTGTGCGTCGTGCTTTTGCCGCGTGCGGGATCGCGCATTTTAATCTTGCTATCCATCGCGGTGGGCATTTGTGCGGGTATCGCGTTTCCGAGTCTTCTGGCGGGGGGCGTCGCGAAGCTCTCTGCATTGAATATGACCATGGCGTTGGCAGGATTGGGTGGCGGCATGTCCCAGTCGACTGTCTATGCGCTTGCCGCGACAGCTTATCCAGCCACTTATCGCGCGACGGCGATCGGCGTTTGCGTCGGCATCAGCCGGCTTGGGGGAATCCTGGCCGCGCTGGGCGGTGGGATGCTGCTTGAAGTGGGCGGCAGTCTGTTCTTCGGCGTCGTTGTTGGCATGCTGATTGTCGGCCTGATAGCCCTTGCCGTCATGAATCGGCATATCGGCGTGCCTGCGTCGCGTGCTCGCTGCCTAGGCGCGTAGTCCGTCTGCGAAAGCTCGGGTTTGCGCGTTTTATCAAACAACGATATACCCGCCCGGCATAGGGACAGCGCATATGGCATCTATCTCTGCACACACTGGTACGGCACAGTAAAGATCATTCGACCTATCAACGTGCAAGGGAAGTGAATCCCATGCAACTACGCAAAAACACTTATGATCGAAGACAACACTGACAAGAACACAAACGAGAAACAGCTGAAGACGAAAGTCCTGATAGTCGGGGCAGGACCGACCGGCCTTGCGCTTGCCATCGAACTCGGCAGCCGTTCGATTCCCTGCATGGTGATCGAGCGAAATGATCGCACGGGTTATGCGCCGAGAGCCAAGACGACCAATGTCCGGACTCGGGAGCATCTGCGTCGATGGGGTATCGCCGACCGCCTTGCCGAGGCTTCACCCTTCGGGCTCGATTACCCTTCTCATGTTCTTTTCGTGACTCGGCTAGGCGGTCATCGGCTGGCGAAATTCGATCACGTGTTCAATTGCAATCCTGAGAAGAACGCATTTTATTCCGAGCATGCGCAGTGGATTCCGCAGTACATGCTCGAAGACGTGCTGCGGGCTTACGCTCAAGGTCTTCCGGGCGTAGAACTTCATTTTTCTACCGAGTACGAGGCGCTTACGCAAGACCACGATCACGTCCACGCGAAAATCCGTAATTTGGTGACAGGCGTCCATGAAGAGATTCGTTGCGAGTATTTGGTCGGTGCGGACGGCGCGCGCAGCGCAGTGCGCGAGGTGATCGGCGCGAAGATGTCGGGAACGTATGGCCTGTCGAGAAACTTCAATATCGTGTTTCGAGCGCCCGGACTTGCCGAGGCTCACGCTCATGGACCCGCAATCATGTACTGGCAAGTCAACGCGGACTCGCCGGGGGTTGTCGGTCCCATGGATGTAGGCGATAAATGGTTCTTCATGCCGTCGAATGTGCCGAAGGATCTGAAGCTGACCCATCGCGAAGCCGAGGATCTCATCCGCAAGGCGACGGGGATCGATCTTCCGTATGAAGTGCTGAGTACTGACGAATGGATAGCAAGTCGCCTGATCGCCGACAAATATCGTGATCGACGCATCTTCCTCGCAGGCGATGCGTGTCACTTGCATCCCCCCATGGGCGGATATGGAATGAACATGGGCGTTGCCGACGGCGTCGATCTCGGATGGAAAATAGCGGCGACGCTGCAAGGGTGGGGCGGCCCTGCCTTGTTGGACAGCTACGAAGCCGAACGACGCCCAGTGCATAACTTCGTGATGGACGAAGCAGTCGCGAATCACTCATTGATCGGAACGCAAGTGTTTGAGCCCGGTCTGGAGGAACTGAGTGAGGAGGGCGCGCGACTTCGCGACGAAGCGAGTCAGCACATCCAACTCACCAAGGCGCGGGAGTTTTTGAACCTGCGCGTGGTGCTGGGATACCACTATGGCGAGTCGCCAATCGTAGTATCGGACGGATCGGCGGATGCTCCGCAGGGTGGAGAACAATATGTTCCTTCGGCAAGACCGGGGTGCGTCGCCCCGCACGCGTGGATGGAAGACGGCAGTTCGCTCTACGATGGTTTCGGCCAGGGCTTCACGCTATTGATAACCGATTCGAAAGCGGACGATGTCGAACTCATCACGAAGCAGGCCAAGCAAGACGCGACCACCGCTGGAATCCCATTGACCGTCTTTACTCCAGGGAACGCAAGTCTCGCGGAGTTGTACAACGCCCGTTACGTACTGATTCGACCTGACCAGCACGTTGCTTGGCGTGGAGATGCGTGGCCGGACAACGGCCAGCACTTGTTCGGGCGTGTGAGCGGACATCTATCCATGATATGGCTAGATGATTCAGTTACGCGTGGCGAATGAGTTGTAGCTTGTCTATATCGCGTACTGCCGTGTTTTGGCGGCTGGCCACTCGCCGCAGTAGATCGCAGAAGTATTCGCTTGCTGGCGTCGACGGAACACTGCTGCGGCGAACCAGGGTCATGAACGGTCCCCCCAGTGTTTCCTCGATCGGAATCGGGACGATGATATCCCGGATGAGCGTGGAATTGAGCCACTGGTCTGGGAGCATAATGAGCATGTCGGTCGAAATCAGCGCAGTGATCCAGGTGAGTGCTGTTTCAGCCTGGAGAGCGACCTTAGGAATAGGGAGGCCGCGGCCTGAGAACACCCCTGAAAATTCCTTTTCTGCCTCTGCCGTAATCAAGGTCGAGATCCACCGCGCCTCGGTCAATTGCTCGAGGGAGCGCGCGCCCGCAAGCGGATGTCCTTTACGCGCGAGAACGACGCGCCGCGTCTTAAACAACGTTTCGAGTTGAAGCCCCGGCGCGGCTCCCCATTCCGGTGCCGGACCGAGGTAAAAGTCCACCACCCCGCTGCGAATGCGTGCATCGATCATGGGAAAGACGCCTTCAATGATCCGCAGCTGGACGTTCGGATAGCGCCGGGTGAATACGTCGAGTGCTTCGGGCAGAAGTGCCTGGTGCCCCATGGCCGAAATGCATGCGACCACCGTGCCGTGAACCGAACCCTGCATCTGTTGAATTTCGTCGCGCGCCCGACGCAATTCGTTCATCGCGCTGCTGGCGCGCATCACGAACAGGTCGCCCATTGGAGTCAGTGCGGCGCCGGTCGCCTGGCGTTCCAGCAGAGGCGCGCCCATCTCCTTTTCCAACTCGCGCACGCTGCGGCTCAAGGCAGGTTGCGACACGCCAAGATATTTGGCTGCAGCATTGATGCTGCCTTTCTCCGCGACCGCCAGCAGGTCACGCAAATGATGCATTTTCATAGCGTCTCGAATTGTTTTTGTAGAGCGTATGTTTGGATAGATAAGCGCTTGTCCAGCGTGCCTGCATTCGGCCTTCTCGCTAACGCGATGCTTACTCCAGCCCGAGCCATTGCGCCGCGTTCCTCCATCGCAGCGCCTCCTGCGTGTCATCGCTGAGCTCGAGCGATGCCACGCGGGCCGCCGGATCGGCGTCCATGATCGCGAACGGATAGTCGGTGCCGATCATCACGCGATCCTCGCCCACCGTTTCGATAAGCGCGCGAATCGACGTCGCGCTGTAGAGAAGATCGTCGTAGTAGAGCGCTCGCGCGGCATCAACTGGTGCCACGGGAATCGCTTCTCGCAGGGCGCGCTGGCATTCCCACGCGTACTGCATGCGCGGCAAGACGGTCTGGATTGCTCCGCCGCCATGGCTCAGCGCAATGCGCAAGCGCGGAAATCGGGTCAACAGGCCGCCCGTAATGATCGATGCCGCGGCCAGCCCAATCTCGCCCGGGAACGCGACGATCTGTTCGAGCGATGTGGGTCCGACCAATCGATCCATGCCGGCGGGGCGCAACGGGTGGACGAAGATTGCCGCGCCGCACGCTTGCGCTGCTTCGAAGAACGGCCAAAATCGCGGATCGCCGATTGCG
>NZ_CAXTGZ010000520.1:0-4277 GCF_964243625.1 uncultured Caballeronia sp. | reverse complement strand
AGCTGCTGCCCTTGAATCCGCTGCTGGTTTTATCGCCGGCAGCGCCACCGCTCTTGTTAAAGCTGTTCCCAAATGAACGACGCGCCGGTGCAGATCCCTCCGCACCAGCGCGTTCGCTTGATGCTGCGCGGTATCGATCGCTGCTTCGTTCGTAGCGATCAACCCCTTCCTCCGCGTCGACGCTCTCGCTGTCATCGCTTACGGAATTCGGGCCGTCCGGATCGTCCTTTACGTCTTGCTCCGAGTCACGACTCGCGTCGCGACCGGCCTTCGACCCGAACCGGTTTTTGCGCAGCATCTTTTTTACCGCCTACCACTCATTCTTCGTCAGCGACTTCGGCAACGCCTGGCAGTGACTCAGCCATTGCATTGACGCCCAGCGACTCGCGGATCTTGTTTTCGATCTCACGCGCCATTTCCGGGTTCTCACGCAGGAATTCACGTGCGTTGTCCTTGCCCTGACCAATCCGTTCGCCGTTGTAGCTGTACCAGGCGCCGGCCTTGTCCACCAGCTTGGCCTGCACGCCCAAATCGATGATTTCGCCCTGACGCGAGATGCCTTCGCCGTAAAGAATGTCGAAGATGGCTTCGCGGAACGGCGGCGCAACCTTGTTCTTCACCACCTTCACGCGCGTTTCATTGCCGATCACTTCGTCGTTCTTCTTGATCGAACCGATACGGCGAATATCCAGACGCACCGATGCGTAGAACTTCAGCGCATTACCACCCGTGGTGGTTTCCGGATTGCCGAACATCACGCCAATCTTCATGCGGATCTGGTTGATGAAAATCACCAGGCAGTTCGTACGTTTGATCGTGCCGGTTAGCTTGCGCAGTGCCTGCGACATCAAACGTGCTTGCAAGCCAGGCAGTGAATCGCCCATTTCGCCTTCGATTTCAGCCTTCGGCACCAGCGCCGCAACCGAGTCGATCACGATCATGTCGATGGAACCCGAGCGCACCAGCGCGTCCGCGATTTCCAGCGCCTGCTCGCCCGTATCCGGCTGCGAGATCAGCAAGTCCGACGGGTTCACGCCGAGCTTCTGCGCGTAGCCGATGTCGAGCGCGTGTTCCGCGTCAATAAATGCCGCCGTACCGCCAAGCTTCTGCATTTCAGCAATCACTTGCAGCGTCAGCGTGGTCTTGCCCGACGATTCCGGACCGTAGATTTCCACTACGCGTCCACGCGGCAGGCCGCCAACGCCCAAGGCAATATCCAGTCCGAGCGAACCGGTCGAGACCACTTGAATGTCTTCAATGGCTTCGCCGGCGCCGAGTCGCATGATCGACCCCTTGCCGAATTGCTTCTCGATCTGCGCGAGCGCGACGGCAAGCGCTTTGGTCTTCTCCGCAGACATCCCGCCCGGGCCTTTCTTGCTATCTTCCATGAATCGTCCTTTGCTATGATGAACGGCATCTGGCGCATGCCCGCGGACTTTTGCTCCACTGGGTGCACTGCTACAGACACTGTATAAAAAAACAGGTGTTTTTGCAAGTGGGTTCAGCGCGCGTAGTTTCAACACCACGCCTTGACCATGCAAGCGCACCACAACACCTGGAGACCGCCGCGCCGGGCGAATTGCGGTGCCGGCAATGCCTTTTGCGCACACTACGATGCGAATACTCATTGCCGAAGACGACAGCATACTCGCGGACGGTCTCGTTCGATCACTCCGCCAATCGGGGTATGCGGTGGATCACGTCAAGCACGGCGTGGAAGCAGACACCGCCCTTTCGCTGCAAACTTTCGACCTCCTGATCCTCGACCTGGGCCTGCCCATGATGTCCGGTCTCGAAGTCCTGCGGCGCCTCAGGGCCCGCAATTCCCAGATGCCCGTACTCATCCTGACAGCCGCCGACAGTGTCGACGAACGCGTCAAGGGCCTCGACCTCGGCGCCGACGACTACATGGCCAAACCGTTCGCGCTGAACGAACTCGAAGCCCGCGTGCGCGCCCTCACCCGGCGCGGCGCCGGAGGCGGTCCGACAGTCGTCAAACATGGCGCGCTGTCATTCGATCAGGTCGGGCGCATTGCGTCTATCAACGACCAGGTCATCGAGTTGTCGGCGCGCGAACTCGGCGTGCTCGAAGTCCTGCTGCAGCGGGTTGGCCGGCTGGTATCGAAGGAACAGCTCGTCAACCACCTTTGCGAGTGGGGCGAGGAAGTCAGCAATAACGCGATCGAAGTCTATGTCCATCGGCTAAGAAAAAAAATCGAGCCCGGCGGCGCGCGCATCATGACCGTTCGCGGGCTAGGCTATAGCCTTGAAAAAGCCGTTGCACCAGCGGCCGCTCCGGTCGCGTCAGGACCCGCGGACGCCGGCCCGATGGCATCGTCCAGCCCTCACTACAAGTAACCACATCATGGGCTCGCCCGCTACTTCCAAGCGTGCCGCCCAGGCGTCGCGCGAGTCGCCTCACCCGTTGCAGCACCCGTCGCCGGATCTGCTCGATGCACCCATTGCAGACCCCGACGTGTCTCGTGACGCGCGTTACGCCAACCCGTTCGCGCCGCCCGACGAGCTCGAGCCCGACGGCGAACCGGCGCCGCGTTCGCTGTTCGGCGAGATTCTCGACTGGATGCTCGCGCCGCTATTGTTGCTGTGGCCAATGAGCATCGCCGTCACATATCTGGTCGCCAAGTCGATAGCCAACGGGCCGTTCGACCGGGCGCTCGAAACCGATGCCTACGTGCTCGCCCGGCAAATCCAGCCTGTCAACGGCGTAGCGGAATTGCGTCTGCCGAACGCCACGCGCGATTTCCTGAGGGCGGATAACGTCGATAGCGTCTTTTTCCAGGTGCTCGGAACACGAGGCGAACTCGTGGGCGGCGACGCCGACATGCCCCTTCCCCACGACGATGACCGGCCGCAGCCCGGCATTGTGGAATTTCGTGACGATGTACTGCGCGGCAACGATATCCGCGTCGCCTACACCACGGTCGAACTGCCATCATTGCAGCAGCCGGTACTCGTCCAGGTGGCCGAGACGCTCGATAAACGCAGCCAGTTAGCCAATGACATCATCAAGGGCGTGATCCTGCCGCAGTTCGTGATTTTGCCGCTGGCTATCGTGCTGGTGTGGTTCGGGCTGTCGCGCGGGCTCGCGCCGCTGCATGCGCTGCAATCGAATATCCGGGCGCGCCGTCCTGACGACCTTTCGCCGCTCGAAGCCAGCCGCGCGCCGCCGGAAATCGCGCCGCTGGTGGCATCGTTCAATGACTTGCTCAACCGGCTCGAGCAGAACATGGAGCTGCAAAAACGCTTCATAGCCGATGCCGCCCATCAAATGAAAACGCCCCTCGCCGGCTTGCGAACCCAAGCCGAGCTGGCGCTGCGGCAGGACGTACCCGCCGAAGTCCAGCGTTCGCTGGAACAGATCGCGACAAGTTCCGAGCACGCGGCGCGGCTCGTCACGCAACTCCTTGCGCTTGCTCGCGCAGAAAACCGGATGACCGGGCAGATTTTCTCGCGTGTCGAGCTCACCGATCTTGCGCGGCTTGCCGTGCGCGACTGGGTGCAGGCGGCGTTGGCGAAGGGCATGGATATCGGCTATGAGGAGCCGCCGCATCCGGTCGAGGTCGAGGGCAACGTGGTGATGCTGCGCGAGATGCTGTCGAATCTTATCGATAACGCCATCCGCTACACCCCGCCCGGCGGCCGGATCACGGTCCGCGTGCGCACCGAGGATTCGGACACGCGCCGCGTTTATCTCGAAGTCGAAGACACGGGCTTGGGCATTCCAGTGGCGGAAAGAACGCGCGTGGTGGAGCGGTTTTACAGGATTCTCGGACGTGAAGGCGATGGCAGCGGATTGGGCCTGGCCATTGTCAGGGAGATCGTGACGATGCACCGTGGCACGCTCGACATTGAAGACCACGTGTACAGCGAAGCGCCCCGAAAGGCGGGAACGCTTGTGAGAGTAGGCTTACAGCGGGTTTATCCTGCCCGGGACAAACCCTGAGCGATTGCTTTATCGCAAAGCCGACAATATAGAAATTAACGTAAATTAGCCCGCAAATAACGGTCAAACGATTAAAAATAGCCGACGTTCAACCCGGTCGCCATCGCGATCTCAAAAAACCACACACCCCTACCCAGTCAGAACGCCGTAAGTTTTCACTCCAATAATCGCTGCACGGTGCCGCCATGCGCGGGGTGCCATTCAAAAATCAAGATCAGGAGATGATTCATGGCGACGGTCGAGGGACGCATTTCCCACGCACCGATGACAAGCGAAGAACGGCGCGTGATTTTCGCGTCATCGCTGGGCACGG
>NZ_CAXTGZ010000519.1:0-4283 GCF_964243625.1 uncultured Caballeronia sp. | reverse complement strand
CTCGAACTGCTGGTGCTTGCAGTCAGCTCGGGCGGCCTAATGTTGTCGCACCTCAACGACTCGGGTTTCTGGCTGTTCAAAGAGTATTTCCGGCTGAGTGTTGGCGACACGCTCAAGACCTGGACGCTGCTGGTCTCGTTTCAGTCACTGCTTGCCCTCGCCATGATCATGCTGCTCAACGCCGTGGTCGGCTGACAGCGCAGTACTTTAATTCCACTACCTTCAACACCTCACAAGGCCCCACGATGAACTACGAACACCTCTTTGCCGATCTCGCCACGAAGACCATCCGCATGGCGCTGGTCGGCCCGAAAGGCGGTTTCGGCCGTTCGCTGCTGGTGCAATGCCGTGCGTTGCCTGCACTCGAAATCGCGGCGCTCTGCGACCTCGACCTGGACGGCACGCTCGCCACGCTGGCATCGCTTGGCTTTGCTGCCGACGCCGCGAAGGTCTGCAACAACGCAGCCGATGTCCGCGCTGCTCGCGAAGCCGGCCGCATTGCGCTGGTGGGCGACCATGCGTTGCTCGATGACATAGCGCTCGATATCGTCGTTGAAGCAACCGGCCAGCCGGAAGTCAGCATCAAGATTGCGCAGGCGGCGCTCAGACGGGGCGTGCATGTCGCGATGGCGACCAAGGAAACCGATTCGGTCGCAGGACCGTATCTGAACCAGCTGGCGCTCGAAAACAATGTGGTCTACACGACGCCGGACGGCGACCAGCCGAGCAACCTGATTGGCCTCGTCACCTGGGCGCGCGTGCTTGGTTTCGAGGTCGTTGCAGCGGGAAAATCAAGCGAATACGACTTCATCTACGATCCCGATGAAAAGAGCATCGGGTATCTGGATCAGCGTCACGCGGCGTCGCTCGCTTCATGCTGGACACTGGGCGACGACATTCCCGCCACGCTCGCGGCGCGCAGCAAGGCGCTCGCCATGTTGCCCCAGAGCGCGACGCCGGATTACTGCGAGCTCAACGTGGTCGCCAATTCCACGGGCCTTCTTCCCGCCGCCGATGCGCTCAACTATCCGCTCGCACGCCTGACCGAACTTGCGGACATCTTCGTGCCGAAGGAAGACGGCGGCATTCTGGAGCGCACGGGCGTGGTCGATGTCTTCAACTGTCTGCGCCGGCCCGACGACGTCAGCTTCGGCGGCGGCGTGTTCGTCATCGTCCGGTGCAAGGACGACGAAACCTGGGAGCTGCTGCGCCAGAAAGGACATCTGGTCAACAAGAACGGCGGGTATGGGTGCATCTACTTGCCGTATCACCTGATGGGTCTCGAAACGCCGGCAAGCCTCTTTTCCGCGGTGCTGACCGGCCGGCCGACCGGCAGCAGCAAGCAGTTGCCGCATGCCCGCATGGTTGCGCGCACGAGCCGCGATTTCAAGGCAGGAGAGACGCTCAGCATGGGGGGCCATCACCATACGATCGATGGCGCCGACGCGCTTCTGATCGACCAGGCGAAGGCCGGCAACGCTGCGCCGTTCTATCTCGCGGCGAACAAGCGCCTGATGGCGGATATTGCGAAGGGCACCCTCGTGCCGCTCGATGCGCTCGATCTGCAGGGCTCGGCGCTGTACGACGCGTGGCAGCGCAATCCGTCGCTGTAAGGACGGTCATCGAATCGCTCGCCGCATTGCGAACGGCCTTCAGCGCGAACCGGTAGCAAATAAAGCGGTTCTTATATCAACAAGGAAGAGACATGCAGACCGACATACACGTAACCGGCGCCCGGCACTCGATCCGAACGCTCCTCGCTACCACGCGCTGGCGCATGGTCCTGCTGCTGTTCGTGCTGTACACGGTGAACTGCATCGACCGGATGTCGTTGTCGGTGGGCATGCCTTCCATCGTGCATGAGTTCCATCTCAGCGCGACCATGCAGGGACTGATTCTCTCGGCGTTCTTCTGGACCTACAGCACCTTTCAGATTCCCGCCGGTTGGGCCGCCGACCGGTACGGCGCGCGCCGCATGATCGGCATCTCCGCCGCACTTTGGGGCGGCTTTCAGTGTCTTGCCGGCTTTGCGGTCAACGGCGTGACCTTGCTGTTGACGCGTATCGGGCTCGGCGTGTTCGAAGCGCCCTACATGCCGGCTGCTACCAAGCTCACGGCGTCGTGGCTGCCGCCGGCCGAACGCGCGCGCGGCGTCACGCTGATCGACAGCGGCGCACCACTTGGCTCCGCCATCGGCGGTCTTGCAATTAGCGCACTGATCTCGCTGTCGGGATCGTGGCGCTCGGCGTTCATCATCGTCGGGGTGGTGACGGTGGGGCTGGGACTGATCGTGTACCGGTTGCTGCGCGATACACCCGAGCAACATCCGCATATCGACGCCGTCGAAAAAGAGCACATCCGCGCCCAGAAAGTCGCCGCCGGGGAAACGCCACGTGCGAGAAAAGCGCCGCTTTCGCGCGGCACGATAGCCGCGATGGTCGTCGGGCGCATCGGCTGGGCGATGGTATTTTTCGGTCTCGTCACGTGGGGGCCGAACTATTTGTCCGTGGGACGCGGGCTCGATATCCGCAGCATGGGTTTTGCAACTTTCCTGATCTTCCTCGCGGGCGCGATTGGGGAGGTGTTGTCGGGCATGACCGCCGACTGGCTGCAAAAGCGTTTTGCGCGCGGCACCGCGTTCAAGATCCTGTTCGGACTGTCCGGCGGCATGTCGCTCGTGTGCCTGCTCGCGCTGCCGTTCGTCGATGATATTCGCCTCGCCGTTGCCGTCCTGGCGTTAGGCGTATTTTTCCATCTCTGGGGCGGGCTGTACTGGCTGATTCCCGCCATGCTCGCGCCTCAGGAACAGGTCGGACTGGTCGGCGGCGTGATGAACTTCGCCGGAACGGGCGGTGCGATCATCGTACCGATTGCAGTCGGCATGCTGGTCGACATGACCGGCGGCTACAACGCGGTCATCCTGTTCTTTGCTGCGGCCGCGCTTACATATCTGATCGGGTCGCTGCTGATCGACTTCGGTCAGAAAGCGCCGGGAGGGCAGGCATGAGCACGCATCTGCATACGCTTTACGACGGTCCAATAATCGATGCGCACCAGCACTTCTGGGACCTCGGCGCAAATCATTACCCGTGGCTTGCGCCCGACACGCTCGTGCCGCATCGCTACGGCGATTATTCGCGGATCAAGCACGACTATCTGCCGGCCGATTATCTGCGCGATGCCGCCGGTCACGATGTCATCGGCAGCGTCTATGTCGAAGCTGAGTGGACGCCCGACGATCCGCTCGGCGAGACGGCCTATGTCTCGCAGCTTGCTGCGACAACCGGCCGCCCGAACGCGATGGTCGCCCAGGCGTGGCTCGACCACGACAACATTCAATCGCTGCTCGCCGGACAGGCGCGCTTCGCGCTCGTGCGCAGCGTGCGCCACAAGCCGGGTGACCCCGATGCATCGGGCCGCACGCTGATGTCCAATACCAGATGGCGCGACGGTTACAGTCAGCTCGCGCGGCACGGCCTGCATTTCGATCTGCAGGCGCCGTGGCGTCAACTCGCCGAAGCTGCAAGGCTTGCCGGGGATTTCCCGGATACGCTGCTGATCGTGAATCACGCCGGCGTGCCGGGCGACCGATCGAGCGCCACGCTCGCGGGCTGGAGCAGCGCACTCGAAGCACTCGCGAACTGTCCCAACGTCGTGGTGAAGGTGTCCGGGCTTGGCCAGGCGGGCAAGCCGTGGAGCGTTGAAGCGAATGAGCCGGTGCTGCACACGCTCAACCGGACCTTTGGTGCCGATCGCCTGATGTTCGGCAGTAACTTTCCCGTCGATGAACTCTTTGGTTCGCTCGACCTGCTTATCGGCGGCTTCAAACAGCTCGTACGTGGCTGGCCGCCGTCGGAGCAACGTGCATTTTTCCACGATACCGCCGCGCGGGTGTATCGCCCGAGCGGTCTGACGGAACCGAAAACAAGGAACGCCTCATGACCTCGCAGCCGCACAACGAACTGGGCTTCGACCTTCCCATCTTTGATGCCCATCATCATTTCTGGGACCTCTCCGACGGCACGTTCCCGTGGCTTACCGACGAATACGACACGATTCCAGCGACGACCTGAATCACTGCCCAATATGTTCAAGCCTCCTCTACAAACCGAGTGGAAGGGCAAGTGGTCCTTTACCTCGACGATCGGTATGGCGGGTATCATCACCAGCCAGCCGCTTTTCTGGAGCCTGCCAACCAAGTTCCTGGCAGGCACTGCGGCCGCCGCTGGCATCGCGCTGATCAATGCGATGGGGAACTTCGCGGGGTTTGTCAGTCCGTACCT
>NZ_CAXTGZ010000518.1:0-4321 GCF_964243625.1 uncultured Caballeronia sp. | reverse complement strand
CTGCGAGGACAACCCCTTCAGCATGTTTTTCACGAAGCCAATGCAAGAGCGGGCTAATTCGTCCGGTCTTTTCCGGAGCTTGCACGTTTCCCGGAATCACCAGCAGTGACAGCGTATGAGTTGAACTCGGGCAACTGTCGTATGCACAGCGGACCTCAGTCGCGTCCTCGTCGTCCGCCCGCCAGTGCGTAATGCGGACAGCTGACCCTGCACAGCCGCCATGCCGTTTCGCAGCGAACTCGCCAGCATAGGTGAACAAGTCTGTCAGACCATAGATACCTGTGTTCGATGTACCCGCATCGCAAGCAAGTCCAATCTCAACCCATGGACTCGAAGTCAGTGCCGTTTTTGCCATGTTTTCTGTCATTTTCGTCCGTTGTGTTGTTCAGGCACGCCGAATACCCTGACGACGGCAGACCAAAATTTCAACAAAAAGCGAGGCGTGGGCAGCGCGGATGGTGCGCCCAGATTCTTGGGCCAACGCTGTCATCCACTTTACGACGCAATACTTGGTAACCGGCTTCTTGAAGTAGCGTCTGCGCATGAACAACAGTTATCTCTTCGTCAACACCGTTTTTTTAAGGATACGAAATGGAAGCGAATTCTGGAAGTTCATACGTTACGACCGCGGACGGAACGCAAATCTTCTACAAGGACTGGGGCACAGGCGATCCATTGGTCTTTCATCACGGATGGCCTCTTTCCGCAGATGATTGGGACGCGCAGCTCATGTTTTTCCTGGACCACGGATATCGGGTAATCGCTCACGATCGCCGAGGTCATGGCCGGTCCACCCAAACCATTCGCGGCAACGACATGGACACCTATGCAGCAGACGTCGCCGAGCTCGCCAAGGCGCTCGACCTCAGGAACGCGGTGCATATCGGTCATTCAACAGGCGGCGGCGAAGTGACACGGTATGTCGCCCGACACGGCACCGGAAACGGTCGCGTAGCGAAGGCGGTGCTGATCAGCGCAATTCCCCCACTTTTCATCCAATCGGAAAAGAACCCTGATGGCGTGCCACGGAAAGTTGTCGACGAGATACGCAACGGCACGGCGAATCATCGATCGCAGTTTTACCAGGACATCACGATTCCGTTTTATGGTTTCAACCGGCCTGGCGCGTTGGTGTCCGAAGGAATCCGCGAGAACTGGTGGCGGCAGGGCATGATGGGCGGCATCAAGGCGCAATACGATAGCGTCAAGGTACTGTCGGAAACCGAGTTTTACGACGATCTGGCAATAATCGACGTTCCAGTACTTGTGATGCACGGCGAGGACGATCAAATCTGCCCGTTTCCCACCACGGGCGCAAAGTCGGTAAAGCTTCTGAAGCACGGGACGCTTAAATCGTATCCAGGATTGCCACACGGGATGCCGACCACCCATGCGGAGCAGATCAACGCCGACTTGCTTGCTTTTATCAGGTCCTGATTGGTGACGGTTTCCCCGCTCCCCTCACCGCTCGTCAAGGCAATATTGCCACCTCGTTGACCGGCGAAGCAGCGTACAGGAACGGCGTCGCCGACACTAAACAAACACGCCGTGACCCAGCCTTCGATCGAAGACTGGGTCACGGCGTTCCAGAATGACTTCGCTGCTGGGAAAGCACTGCTGCAAGGTATGCGTAGGCGAAGGCGACATCTGCGGGTCGATCCGGTGAACGCCGAGCGGCGTTTTCTGCGTGAGTGCCTCCACCAACTTCAGCTCAAGCGGCGGTTCGGGAATCTTGCCGCCTTTCGCGCTTCCTTCAGCGCCTGGGTATAGCGGCTCCAGTTACACGTCGATTCGGTATTGAACAAGCCAGGGACGACTGCGCTTACAGTCACATGGCGTCAACATGGACGCCTCATGTCTCAACAGTCCCCGTTAATTACCACCGCTGCAACGCAAAAACACGATCCAACAAGGAAGGCGATCCTTACAGTGAGAGTAGCACTCGGTCATCGAAAATGCGCTTTGCATTGATGTAAGTGAGATTCCAGGTTGGAGTGTTGGGTTGATCAGGCGCTTCTAAACTGGTCGATCGCAGCCGGCGCATTGTCTGCAAAGAATGAGCGTGGTATCACCAGGCAAGCAGCGCCCCAATCGTCGTTACGTGCTCTTTGCGCTAGTGTTCTCTTTCCGCATATCAAACGGAGTCGACCGCTTGCGTTGCCCCGTCAAACCATAAATGGCATTGGCGATAGCCGAAGTGACCGCCGGACTCGACAGCATGTTCCTGACATAGACAACAAACAGGGCGTGGTTGGTGACTCAAGGCGGACAAATTCGTTCAATACAAGACGCCCGACTTCAGCGGCCTGTCGGGCAGCGCGATGTACAGCCTCGGCAATCAGGCTGGACAAAATGAATGGAGAGATCAAGAGGCCCAATTTCCCTACTTTCATGGTCCGTTAGCAGCGACTGGCGTGTATCAGTACGTGAATGTCATTGAGACAACTGCTAACGGGTTCGCATTGTGGTGAAGAGGACTATCAGAGTAGCTATATACGCTGTATTCGCCTTGAACGCCTTGCTCTGGGGATATCTTCCGCCCTAACCTGTATTTGACGTTCAGCTATCCTTCCAATAGTTTCCGTACCGGCTATCTCATGCAATCCATACTCCTCAAAAGTCCGATTTTGGAAGACCAAGCGCCTGTTGGGGAAGACATGCGTGACAACCTCCTCTCCGTTATCGTTACGCGGAAATGGCAACTTGCCGAGATTTACCATGCCGTAGAAATCCAAGCCAAGTCCCGATCGGAGCTTCCCTCGTTTGACGATGGAGCTTGCGTCACGATAGTTCTCGACAATGCCGCTTATAAGGAGAGGATTTATCCTCTGTGCTCTTTTAGCTCTCAGCCATGGGCATATGTAATCGCGGTGAGACATGATGATTGCGGCGCGAACACAAAAACGGCGGACCCCTTGTTAAGCCAAGGAAACGAAATGTTTATCGGAGCGTTACGGAACCCTACTGTTGTTTTGAACTCTTGCACACGATCGATACTTTTTTCTGGTGGCGTAGGCGTTGCATCTATCGCGGGGATTGCGAATCAACTCGCCAAGGCAGGTCAAATTTTCGAGCTGCACAACTTTGCTAGATCACCTGGACGCGCAGTCTTCCGGGACGAACTTGACGCACTTGGAAGCGAAGGCAGGGTCAATCACCATTTTGGTTTGGATGCTGACCAAGTAGTGCAGACAATTTCTCACGCGATGAGCCCATCACATCCGAATACTCAGATCTACTGCAGTGGTCCTCCGGCTTTTATGGACCTCATCGAGCGCCAAGCTCGCCACTGGGTGTATCCAGATAATATCCACCGAATCGTCTTGGGTGGCAGAAAAAGCAGTTCGTTTACTGGATATAGATGAGCTAGCGATCGGTGGGCCGCGCGGAGCCACTACTGCAGCGACGGCTTTGCGGAGATCGACCACTTGCCGGCAGCACGCGCACCACGCGGCGTAGCGCTGCGCTGGCATAACTGATTTTCACGGGCTCGGATAGCGGTGGCTTGGGCAACTGCCATCAACGCTACTCCGAAAGGGTATCGCGTCATTCGCGCACGGCGGTCAGATGCGCTGGCGCAGCGCTTCGGTGGTCTCGCCTGAACCATCCGCGCGCCAACCCGGCGGCAAGATCACGTAGCGAATTGCAGTCGAGACGCTGCCCGCCGATGCAATGTCGCGTGCAAGACTGGCCCAGTGCTCGAATTCGACGACAAGCGGATTGCGCGAGCGCGTTGGAGTGGTGAGACCGTAGCGGCACGGCTCTTCAGCGTGCTCTTCTACATACGTGCCGAATAGCCGGTCGAATATGACGAGCACGCCACCAAAGTTCGCATCGAGATAATCGATGTTCGATGCATGGTGCACCCGGTGTGCGGATGGCGTATTGAACACCCATTCGAGCCAGCCCAATTTCGGCATCCACGTGTTGTGCAGCCAAAACTGATAGAGCAGATTGAAGCTCAGTGTTGCGAGCACGATTTCCGGACGCACGCCGAGCCAGACGAGAGGCGTGAAAAATACTGCCGAGCCCGTCAACTTGCCTGTCAGCCCAAGCCGATAAGCAGACGAAAGCGTCAACTGGTTCGGCGAGTGATGGACAGCGTGCGTTGCCCAGAAAAAGCGGATACGGTGCGACGCGCGGTGGTACCAGTAGTAGCAGAACTCCTGGCCGATAAAGAGCAGGAACACCATCAGCGCGCTGTTGAGCGTGACGGTGAAGATCCGATGATCCCAGGCAAGCGCGAAAATCGGGGTGGCGAGCGAAAGCGGCAGCAACGCGAGCAGCTTGCGACCGGCCACATCGGCCAGCGAAATCCACA